>DATFVA010000120.1:0-6929 GCA_035260565.1 Ignavibacteriaceae bacterium
TAACGGGAGCAATATTAACACCGACCGGAATATTTTCCTTTGCGAACTTTTCTATTGTCTGAAGTTTCTTCTCCGGTAAAGACGTCCTGGGCTCCATCTTACGTGCGAGGTCTTTACTAAGCGTTGTAATGGACAGACATACAGAAACAAGATTTAATTCCGCCATTTCTTTAAGGATATCCATATCCCTCTGAATCAGCGCATTCTTTGTAATTATAGAAACAGGGTTACGGTATTTAAGGCAAACCTTAAGAGTTTCCCTGGTTATCCGGAGCTGTCGTTCAACCGGCTGATAGCAGTCGGTATTCCCGCTGAACATTATGAAATCCGGCTTGTAGCTCTTCTTTTTGAATTCCGCCTCAAGAAGCTTAGGGGCATCTTTTTTAATCATTATCTTTGATTCAAAATCGGTACCGGATGAAAATCCCAGGAATTCGTGTGAAGGCCGCGCATAGCAATAAATGCAGCCATGTTCACAGCCGCGGTAGGGATTAAAAGAATATTCAAATCCAACATCGTAGCTGTCATTTTTAGCTATTACAGATTTTGATTCATCACTAAAAAACTGCGTGGGAATTTTCTTTTCATCTTCTTCTTCGGCAAAATAATCCAGTTCATCAGGTTTGAACTCCTCTATTGAGAGTTTCTCAAACCGGTTTCCGGGATTAAATTGTGCGCCTCGGCCTCTTAGCTTTGTATTGCTCATTCAACAAAGATAACAAAAGATTTGTATTGGATTGATGAAAAAATTATTCCGGAAGTTTACGATCTAAATGCCCAAGGGAAAGGGAAAGGAACTAAATTTTGTGTAGAATGATTCTACAGAATTGACAAAATGTCAGTCGGTGATGTTAGAACGGATTAATAACGTAGAAGGGACGGAGAAGGAACGGAGAAGGACTCAATATGAGACACTTTGAAAGTGGCGAAAATAAGCGATTTTCGCGTGTTGAAAAAATGAACGTTTGACAAAAATGTCAGTCGGAAATAATTAAGATTCAGAGACTGCCGGAGAACCATCCGTGATCTATTTTATCCTCTGATTTTTAAAGTTTTTCTAATTCCGAAGTGATCAATTAATTCAATCATTTTACTATTCCTCCCGGATACTTTCAGCCATTTGCTTAAATCTTCTTTGGTATCGATATCGATTAATTCCGGAAGAACAGACCAGCTGAGGTTTTCTCTTCGGGCCTTTACAATCGTCTCACTAAATACCTGCCCGCTGCTCCATTGAATTTCATCAAACAAAAACGGGTAGAATTTATCCATCCCGAGCAGGTAATACCCGCCGTCGGGTGAGGGTCCCACAACTATATTATTCTGCGCGAGTTTCTCAAAAGATTTTACTACCAGGTCAGCATCAATTTCAGGACAATCCGTTCCTATTATTATAACTTTTTTGTAGCTGTTATTAAATAGAGTCCGGAAAGCATCTTTCATTTTTTCACCGAGATCCTCCCCGGCCTGAAGGCGGAAATGGAATCTACCCGTCACCCAGCTTCGAAGCAGTCCCTCATCTGAACTGCCAGTATAGAAAAGATGAAGGTCGTACTCATTCACCGGAAGAGAAAGGCAAACATCGAATGTATGTTCAGCCACCAGCTTATAAAATTCAGCTGCAAATTCAGGACTCAAGGTTCTGCCTAAGCGGGTCTTAACTTTTCCAGGATGAGGATATTTTGCAAAGACTATTACGGCATTCATTTTAATCCGCAAACAGTTCATTAAAAATTGTTTTAAGAATTATAGTGCCTGCCATAAACGAACCTTTGATAGTTCCGCTGACTTTTGATTTACCTATTCTCTTCCTATAGCTGACAGGAACTTCTTTTATTCTAAGATTATATTTAATTGCTTTTATCTGCATTTCAACTGTCCAGCCGTACCAATGATCCCGCATATCAAGCTGAAGCAGTTTATCAAACCTGATAGCTCTGAAAGGACCCAGGTCCGTGTATTTAACTCTCCAGAAGAAATTTATCAGATAGCCTGAGAATATATTCCCGAACCTTGAATGGAATGGCATCGAACCCGCCTCCCTGTTCCCTAAAATACGGCTTCCGAGTACAAAGTCGTATCCGTCATTCAAAATAGGTTTCAGCAATAAATGCATCTCTTCAGGATAATCGCTATAATCTCCGTCGAGAAAAACAACGATATCGGTATTCTTATTTTTCAGGTAGCCGATTCCTCTAAGACAACTTGCACCGTATCCCTGTATTGATTCATTAAGGACAGTGGCCCCTGCTTCTACGGCTTCTGCTTCAGTATTATCTGAAGAATTATTATTGACAACTACAACTTCATTAATAAGTTCGTGTGGAATCGAACGGATAACTTTTGCAATTGAACTCTCTTCATTATAAGCGGGGATGATTACTGAAATGTTCATTGGGGAATTAAGAATTAACAATTTATTATTGGTGTTGGTAATTTAAGCAACCAGGGATTAAAATGTGGGGGTGAATTGAGTGAATTTATCGGATTGAGCGGATTAACGAATTAATTATTGAATTAATCCACACATCAGCTCAATCCCCAACTAATACGTTAAGTCCGGAAATCCGCTAGATCCGCCGATTCCTTAGAGATCTACTGCAAAGATATGACTCTGGTAACCCTTCAGCTCAATGAACAGTCCCGGGCTGCTGATCTCTTTGACAGAGCGTTTATAGACGGTCCCGGTCAAAAGATCCTTCAGAAGCACACCATCCTTTTCAGTATTAAAATCCATTTTCAGTCTGCACTGCGAAGTGGAATGTGAATAATTTACAACAACAATCCTCAGCTCATTATTAAGGCTCCACTGCCAGGCCAGGAAATTTTCGCTGGTATTATTAACCGCATCAGCCTGATAAGGATTAAGCAGAGTCCATTCGCCCGTTTTGAAAATTTCAGTTTTAGTAATGTTCAGCAGGTCATCATAAAATTTAAGGATCTGCTGTGAAGGCTTCTCGGCGGGCTCCCTCCCGAGCTGGACAGGCAGTTTTGTTTTTCGTCCTTCGAACTGCCCGTCATAATAAAACCGGACTCCCCGGATAGTGCTGATAACAACGGCGGCCGCAAGAGATTTATATCTACCGAATTTAGAGATAGCTCTCTCTTCATCATGATTTTCTATGAAGCGCACGCTCTTCAACTGAAAGTTCTTATCAGCCTGGAGGTGAGCTTTAATTCCCTGGAGGTCACCTTCCGAAAGACGGTCGGTAAGGGTTTTATCATATGTATAATCAAAGCCAAGCTGCTGAAGCTGCCATTCAAGTCCCCAGTATGCTTCGGCCATAAAGAGGAACCCTGGAAACTTCTCCCTTGTTTTCCGGATGGCTTCAGTCCAGAATTCTTCAGCAGGTTTAGAATACCCTGATTTACTCAGTACGCCCATCCAGGTATTTTGAAAAACATTATTCAAGGGGAGCATAGCCATATCGCACCTGACGCCGTCTGCCACTGAGGCAATCCGGATCAGTTTTTCAGTCATTAATTCACGTGCGAGAGGTTCAAAATAATTTATCTGTGCTGTATCACTCCAGGGAGGAAAAAAAGGATCCCTGCCGTGGGCGACATAAACGGGTTTACCGGCATCAAACTGGAAAAAGGCATAAGGATCTTTAATAAAAGATTCCCTATCGGTCTGCAGAAAAATCTCAGGGTTTGATTTTATCAGTGATGAATCAGCACCGAAATGGTTGGGGATAAAATCCAGGAATAGTTTTATATTATTTTTATTCAGTCTTTCCTTAAAACGGAGAAGATCTTCGGGTTCGCCCAGTTCAGGACTGAGCAAATAATCATCTACAGCGAAAGGAGAGCCGATTACATCATCCTTCTTCCAGTCGCTGAGCGCTTTTATATAACCGGGGACAAGGTTTATCCCGAAGCAGCATTTTTTTGCGAGGGCTTCACTGGTTTTCCAAATTCCCATAAGCCATAGGATCTCAATCCCCTTTGATTTAAGATCATCAATAAACGAATCGCTGATTACCGAAAGACAGGTACCGGGAGTGAACTGCTTTATCCACACACGGGTATTTATTTCAAGCAGGCCGGGGTTCGATAACATCTAATCCTTTTTAATGTAATCCTGAAATTTACTAATTGCAGACCAATTATACTCTTGAAGTTACATGGAAGAATTGTTTTTTTTAGTGTTGCCCGTTTTTTCATTTAAAATAAATGATGTAAATTTTACGTGGTCTAAGTAAAAAAGAAACGGTCGGCGGATGTGATAAGCATAATATTTTTGTTCTATTCCTGTTTGTTCAAACTTAAATATTGTTATATTATTCCGAACTATTTCAGAAGCTTGTAATTTTAATAAAATTTACATTAAAACTTTCCTTTTCTAGTTGAGTCATACTAATACCGTATATAAAACTGTCCCTAAAGGGCGAGTATTCAATACTATTTTACCCGTGCAAGGTGGGACGTGGATTCATACTATTTTAAGAATTTGGTACAATAATTGTCTTAAAGTAGAACATCAAATTTTTCAACCCATGGAAATGCTGAATTTTTACCGTAATCAATTAAAAATAAAAAGTCAATTTTAAGAATTAAGACCCAGAGGTAATAGATGCTTAAAGCAGAAACTATCGCGAGACCAGCTGATAAGAACCTGACAGGAACAGCCGATTTGTATGCCAAGAATGGATTAGAAGATGAACTTGACAATTACAAAGAGGAAGCTATAAGCCGGATAAAATTTTCCGTGATCATCAAACCTGCTATCATCTCATTTGTAGCTTTGATATTATCGTTTTTCCTAGATCTATCTTACGTGCCGATACTCGGAAACGTATCCATCAATCTTGGAAAAGCGCTATTCCCCACCTGGCAGCCGGCCCAGGAAATAGTAGAACCATTCAGTTTTTGGTGGCTGCCGATAATAATATACGGATTGTTTATGTTCCTTGCTTTCCTGGCATTTAATAAATTAAAACTGGAAGTATTAAGGAGTCCCGTTTCTGAAACTATTGACCGCATCATAACCTCTTATGAGAGTGTTATAGATAGTATTTCGACTGCCCTGCCATTGATAGGTGCCGCGATACTACTTATAAGCATCAAACTGGGAGAAGAAATCTTTTTAGGATTATCTGTTCCTTTCGAAATAAAAGCATTAATTATTTTAGCCCTGGGTAAGTTATTCGAGCCGGTACTAGATCAGCTCGGAGTAGAATTCCAGAATGTTGTAACTCACGTTCAGGATATGAAAGAAAGGTATTTCTCAAGAATACAGGTAGAGAATTCAAAAAATCTTATCAAGCAGTTAAGCACACCCGGTTCAGGCGGAAGAGGCGTTGAATTTTCTGTCAAGGACCTGGAAACTTACAAAATGCTTCTTGAACAAACCTCAGCATTAAGCGAAACGCTTGTTGCAAACTTCAGTTCAGTGCATGAGATCCTGGAGAAGATAAACCATATACAGGGCATTAGTCCCGAGAAGGTCGAACAGCTGAGATCGCTGGCAGACTCAATTCAGAAGGCCTCAATTACCCTTGGTGATGAGAAAACCCGTGAGGGTCTGAAACATCTTGAAGCAATAGTAGTAAAAAAGTGAGTGTGTAATTATGGTTCAGAAAAACAGGGACAGTAAATTTATAATATACCAGGTGCTTTATATTTTTGTAATTACGGTGCTGGCGCTCAAAGGCGCCGACCTTGATTTAAACCGGGTTGTACTGAAAGACGAAGTGGTGGATAAAAGCGTCCGTGATTCACTTATGGTTCTTTTAGATTCACTTACGGCGCAGGGAATCAAATTCGATGTTAAAGTTGAAGAAAACGCACTTGAGGAAAATGCAGCTTTGAAAGAGAAGCTCGTGTCGCTGAATACTAAAATGAAGGACCTGGCACAGAAGGTAAAAGAAACACCTCCGGAGAAAAAACCGGAAGAAAAGCCTGTTGTAAAAGAACAGGAAATTCTGCAGTCGCCCATTTCATTAAAGCAGACTTTTATTCAATACACATGGAATAAAGCGTCGAACACGGGAGGTGTCTCTACCTCCATATATGACCCGAATGATATGAGCAAACCCCTTGTTGTGATACCCCCGGGCCAGGAAAAGACCTTTGACCTGACTAACCAGACGGAAGTTATTGCCAAGTACGGAACCCAGGAAGACAGGATAAAAGTTGTACCGAACAGGCCTCCTGAAATTAAAATCAACCGTGTTACTACCAAAATGAATAATTCTGATATTTATGTTCAGGACCTCCAGAGAATAACAGTCTTTACTGTTACAATAGTGGATGAACGTCCCGAACAGTTAAAGGTAACCTGGAATGGACCCATCTCAGTGTCAGGACCATTAAAGGATACCAAGGGGAACCCGGTATACAATGTGTCATTAAAGGTAGCATCTAACGAAAACAGATTTGATGAGTGGCTGGACAAATTTGGAAACCTGAGGGAAGCAGACGGAAGATATAAAGTAAATTTCTTCTTCACAGTAGTGGATGAAAGATCAAAGGATAGGGTACAGGTAGGAGACTCGTTCTATTTCACTGATTTTTCTAAATAACAAATTCATCGGAACTACTTTATGCGAAACTTTAAATTACTGCTTCTTCTAGCCTGGGTAATTACTATCTTTTATGCCGGCAGCACTTCTTATGCCCAGGAGGAAGAACCTGTCAACTACTACCAGATGGAACCTCTTGACGACAGTCTCTTTATTCAGATTCAGACGGAATTATTTATAGACCCTCCCGATCCAAAAGCTGAGATCATTGTTGATATAAGGGATGCGAACAACCAGACAATCTCAATAAAAGGCAACCTTTACCCTTTCCTTGCATTAACTCCGGAAACAAGAGCTAAGGTTGTCACCTATCCATTTAAAATTAACCTTGAGGAAAATATCAATTACGGAAGTGTTTTCACACGCGTATTTGAAAAAATCAGGTTGAACAAAATAATCGAT
>DATFVA010000121.1:0-2047 GCA_035260565.1 Ignavibacteriaceae bacterium
TGACGGACCGTTATTTACTTTTCTAGAAGCCACCGATGACAGGTATGTTAATACGGGAAATTCAAGACCAATTGCCGCTTTTGCATGTTCAGATGAAGAGTATAAAAACGGGATAAAGAACATGATTGATCTTACTCCTAATCTATCATTCAATGCCGTTATTCCGTGGGAAGCGCCCGCAGGCAAATGGAGACTACTTTATTTTCTTGAAAAAGAGATCGATTACTATATTGATGCTCTGAATCCGGAATCGACTGAAAGATTTTTACAGTTTACTCATGATAAATATAAAAATGCAGTAGGTTCAGACTTCGGTACGGTCGTCCCTGGTTTTTATACCGATGAACCTGCAATGCATTATTATCATATAGGACTCGATAATCTTGTAATTCCCTGGTCCTCACAGATGTTTAAGATATTCCGTAAAAGACGCGGGTATGATCTAAAGCCGTATCTTCCGGCTCTCTATACTTCCATGGGTGATATAACAGCTAAAATCCGTTATGATTTCTGGAAGACATTAACCGAGCAGTATTCCGAAACCTACTATAAAAAAATACACGACTGGTGTGAGGCAAATGGAGTCCTTTTTACGGGACATCTTCTTGGCGAAGAATGGCTTCGAATTCACGCCCGATGTGAAGGCAATATTTTTAAGCACCTTAAACACATGCATATAACCGGTGTTGACCATCTCTATCCAAAAATCGGTACTGAAGATGAACCTGATCAGCACGTTGCTCTTAAGCTTGCAAGTTCTGCTGCTCATCATTTCGGCAGCACCAGGCTTCTCTGTGAATCAATGGGAGGAACATACTGGGATTGTACTCTTGAAAGAATGAAATGGATTGCAAACTGGGAATATGTTCTCGGAGTGACAATCTTCAACAACCATGGTTATCATTATTCAATTGAAGGTGAACGCAAAAGAGACTGGCCTCCGTCCCAGTTCTATCATCATACCTGGTGGAAATATTATGACCGGTTTACGGAATACATGGCAAGGCTGGGTCACATCCTCTCGGGAGGAAGACACGTAGCTAAAGTTTTAATGCTTTACCCGATCAATAGTATATGGACAAATTATATACCGCAGTCGAGAAACGACGTCGGCAATGCAACGGAATTCTCTTTTAATTACATGACGGATACCCTTCTCAAGCTGCATTATGATTTTGACTATGTTGATGAAGATATCCTGAATGAAGCAGAGATTAAGAATGGAAAAATCAGAATTCGTGATGAAGAATATTCACTGCTGATCCTTCCGCCTGTTACTCATATACAAAAAGATACCTTCGATTCCATTCAGAAGTTTCTGCAAAGCGGCGGTAAAATAATAGCTGATTCACTGCTGCCGATCGGTCTGCTTGATTATGATAAAAAAGATTCGGTTAAAAGGGTGGAGAGGCTCTTCGGAGTCAACCCTGAAAAACTGCTGAAAGATTTTTCAAACGGAGCGAAATTCGGCATTAAACATAAAAACTCTCGGGGTGATGTATATTTGCTGAACGGAAAAGGAATGCACAGGGAGAGGAAGAAAAAAGAACTTCAAAAAATTATCGCAAATTGCATTACTCCTGACGTTACTATCAGCAGTGAAGACGTATTTTACCTTCACCGGGTGAAAGATGAATTCGATCTCTACTTCTTCGTCAACACAAAACAAAGTGATCTTGGAGATGTTAAGATTACTTTTGAAAAAACAGGGAAGCCTGAACTATGGGATGCAAATGAAGGTGAGATGAGGCCTGTACTTGTTTATGATATTAAGAATGCCAGACTTCAGCTTAATTTAGATTTTCCTGCAAGCGGGTCACACATAGTTATTATCAACAGCCAGGCTGAGGAAAAGTTCATAAAACAAACTAACCTGGTAATTCAAGAATTTGATGGTCAAACTCTAAAAGGGTACAAGACTGATGATGGTGATGAAAAAGTTTATGCAAAGATAAGAACAGAAGCCGGAATTAAGTCCCTCAATACGGATCCCGCTAAGAATTTCAGACCAATCAGAGCTGGTAAGGAATTTGATTTCCGGATTGAA
>DATFVA010000122.1:0-2285 GCA_035260565.1 Ignavibacteriaceae bacterium
GTTGAGTATATCGTAAGTCCCATTCAGCCCGCCGTTAAATTTATAAGTATTGTAGGTACCGCCTTCTCCTGAAAGAAAATATTTATTTCCCTTCGTTCCTGTCTTTGTTATGATATTTATTACTCCTGCCAGAGCATCGGAACCGTACATAGTGCTTTGCGGACCCCTGAGTATTTCGATCCGCTGAATATTATCCGTCAGCAGGTTTGAAAAATCAAATGTATTCCCGGGATCACTCGGCATATTCATTTCAATGCCGTCTAGCAAGACAAGGGTATGCTCGGCATTTCCGCCTCTGATCAGAACATTAGCTAGTTTACCGGGACCGCCCTGCTGAACAATATCAACTCCATACTCGTCTTTCAGTAAATCCATTACATTATTTTTTTTTGATTCCGCTATTTCTGCTGAATCAATTATGGTAATGGAGTTCGCAAGCTCAATTAATGGGGTCTCTGTTCTTGTTGCAGTAACAACCACATCAGACATTTTATAAAATCCGGTCGAATCGGATTTCTGTATAATACTGTTTTGGGTAAAGCCCGGAGAGGAGAGGATTGCTAACAGCAGTCCTGTGACTAAAAATTTGTGTAGATACATGAAGTTACTCCTGTAAATAGATATAAAGTAACTTCGTGGGGGATTAAACGAATTGAATTGATTATTCGTTAATCTAACCTCACCCGCGAAGGTTGATTTAATTGCATACGGCAGGTCTCCTGGCTCAGCTTCGCAATAAATAATTTATAACTATTAATTGCTGGGCTTTACAGTTGCGCGTCAGCTCCGGCTTCTAACCGGATTCCCTATAATTCCCGTTCTAACCGGGACACCGTAATAATTTGAAAGAACTGCACTAAAGATATAGGAGAATATTAGAAAATCAAAATGGAGACGTCATTTCAGTAAGCAGTAGGCAGAATTCAATAAGCAGTGAAAGGGAGAATAAGGCACTAAGAGATGGAAGAAGTGAGGGTGGAGATCCGAATCGGAGGTCAGAAGTCGGAAAGTAAGGAAAATTAAATTGAGAGATCGAAGAGACTAAGAGACTTTTGGGATTGGGAGACTTAGAGAATGAGAGACTTGGGATTTTGGGATTGAGAGAAGGAGTGAGGGCGGGATTTGGAAACAAATGAATAATCTGTTTCTTTTTTTATCACAGGTATATAAGACGAATAAAATTATATTATTTAAACAATTATATGAGAGGAAACCCTGTGAGCCTTGGTATACAGATAATCTGGTTAGTTATACTTGCGCTGCCGGTAGCCGCAGTATCATGGACGGTTACCCACGAGGAGGTTTTTAGGGAATTACACGAATTCTGTGTGAATAGAAGCAAAAATTCCCGGTCCCTTATTTTAAGGAAGTTCTTCTTCCTGTTCACCTGTGAGTACTGCTTCAGTCATTACATCGTCATCATTTTTCTGATCATCACTGGATTTAAGATGCTTCTTCCCGACTGGCGGGGCTTCATCATTTCGGGCTTTTCATTAGTATGGATCGCGAATGTCTATATGAGTATATATGCACATCTGCGGCTGGATATTAAGAAGGAGAGGATAGATATTGAAACGGAAGAGAAAGACCTGAACGGGGGGAAGGGGAGAAGTTAAAGGAAAGAAAAATTAAGCGATTCCAAAAATGAGATTATCGCCTGAGGAAGTAAATCATTTTTATAAACTATTATTTATATGTTGAAACTATATTATTGCCGTAGAGAGGGAAAATTATTTATGATCGATTGTCCTCAATATATAGCATCTCGTTTGGGAGAGGAATATAAGATTCTATTTTCTTAGATTCGCTGCAGAAAACTAATTGTTTATAAACCTATTGTCATATGGATATATTATGAGAAAACTAATTATGTGGAATGTACTTACCCTGGATGGATATTTTGAGGGTGAGGAAAATTGGGATCTGAGCTTTCACGAGCTTGTCTGGGGCAAAGAGCTTGAGGATTTCAGCAGGGAACAACTGAAATCAGCCGACATGCTCATCTTTGGATATACGACCTATAAAGGTATGGCCGAATATTGGATTAAAGCTGCAGAAGATAAAGCTGAAGGAGAGATAGCGCAATTCATGAACAAACTTCCCAAAGTTGTATGCTCACGAAAACTTAAAACTGCAGACTGGAACAATACAACAATTGTGAGAGATGCTGCGGTCGAAATTCCTGAATTGAAGCAGCAGGGCAGCGGAGATATGTTTGTGTTCGGCAGCGGCAACCTATCTGAATCTTTGATGAAAGCAGAGCTGATTGACGAATATCGCTTCTG
>DATFVA010000123.1:0-8099 GCA_035260565.1 Ignavibacteriaceae bacterium
AATGTTGCTCCCGGGTGTCAGGTCGCTGAAAACCATGGCATTTGAAACCGATGCCTGGTTGATCTCTATTTTCCTGTTGTCTGAAAGGATCGTATTATTTCCCATAAAACCTATTTTTATAAAGGGAGCGATTTTATAGGCTGCTGAAGCCGAAAAGAATTGTTCGTCCCTTATGCTTTTATCCGCGGATTTTATGAACGTTGAATTGTAATCTTCAGTAACATCAAATGAGTATTTATCGATTACCTGATTATAAAAGAGCTTTGATGACAGATAGTACGTATTGAGCTGCTTGTCTAACTTTGTTGACAGGAGATTAAGCGGATTCTCGACGAGGATAAACTGCAGGCTGTCTATCTCCGATTGAGCACGTAGACCGCCGGCAGCGGATAAAATGAGTAAGATTAAGAGATAATATCTTTTCAAATGAAGAATGAAATATTAAACTGATGTTACAATTTACATCAATAAAGTATTCAGTAAAAGAATCAAGTTCAATGACAAATCGAATTTTATTCGGGCTGAATCAGAAAATCGGTAAGAGGGGAGATGCTGTTAGGATCTGAACTATAAGTATACGTTGCTACCCGCCAGTAATAGGTTACATTGTAGCTGACCGAATTACCGTCATAATCAACACTTATAGTATCGTTAATTGTATTTAAAGTGATTTCTTTACTCCAAATCTCGCCGAAGAATGGGTTTGTCTGAAGAGAAACTTCATATACTGCAGGAACAGAAACCGCAACAAATTTAAATGTAAGGATATTTGCTCTTATAGTTCCCGCAGGATAAACTACCTCAGCTATCGGAAGGATCTTATCATTTACTTCGCTGCTTGGATCACTTTTGAGATTCCCTTTATCTATAGCAACGATTTTATAATAATAAGTGGTTAAAAGCGAGAGGTTAGTTGTATCGGAAAAATCCGGGGAAGGGGAAAATCCGATCAGTGATGTACTGTCCGGAGTAAATCCTGATACTGTATTCCTATAAATATAAAAACCTGCAATATCGGTTTCATATCCAGCATCCCAGGTCAGAGACACTGAAAAATCACCAAGCCAGTTTCTGGCATTTATTTCAAGAAAACGCGGGGTTAAAGGAGCATCTACATTTTTTGGAACTGCGCTTACAACTGTTGAGAGTTGACTTTCATGATTATCCAGATCAATAGCGGAAATCCTGTAAAAATATTTTGTAGAATATTCCAGGGAATCATCCAAATAGTAGTTCTGATCGGAAAAATCAATAAAACTGAAGTTTGTACTATCGATGCTCCTGTAAATGTTGTAACCCTTCAGATCAATCTCAACATTAGCATGCCATACAATCTCAATTTCCCCGTCATAAGAAGAGTATATTCTCACATTCGTCGGTACAGCAGGCGGCAGAGCATCCCCCGTCACATCAGAAGGAGCACTCCGTTCACAACTGTTCAGAAGCAGTGCTGATATAAAAAGAAATAAAAGTTTACTGATTGTCTGCAATTTTCACCTGATTGTAGAGCGAAACATCTTTTCGCATCCTTCCATTTTAAGGGGACGCATCAAAAAACAAAAATATTACTCAGGATACTGGACATTTACAGCCATCCAAAACATCCATCCATAATACATCCCATACTACCTCCTTGAATATATATATATTCCCAATAAACTCCGATATTTCCCATTTTCTCTGATGTTCAGCACAGGTAATGCATTCCGGTTTAAATTGACAAAATGTCTTTTTTTGGATAACTTTAACATTCAAAATTTATTAAAAAGTGATGATTGAACAATATATTCCAGTATTTTTAGTGATCGGATTTGCGATAGTGTTTGCTGTAGGAACAGCGATGTCTTCCGGAATTTTCGGACCTCAAAGACCCACCAAAGAGAAACTTTCTACGTATGAAAGCGGTATGAAACCTGTAGGAACGACTCGTGAAAGGATCTCAGTTAAATATTATCTCGTTGCAATGCTGTTCATCATCTTTGACCTTGAAGTTATTTTTGTTTACCCCTGGGCTGTGGAATTCAAAAGGCTTTTCAATGAGTTCGGGATCTCAATTTTTATTTCCATGGTAATATTTTTAGTTGTACTTGAATTAGGATACTTATATGTATACAAGAAAGGCGGATTTAAATGGGATTAGAAGCGAAATTAAAAGAAGAAGGATTTATAACAAGCACTATCGATGCAGTAATTGCATGGTCTCGTGAAAGCTCTGTATGGCCGATGCCGATGGGAATTTCATGCTGTGCAATTGAAATGATGGCCTCCGGCGATCCTAAGTATGATATTGCCCGGTTCGGTTCGGAGGTAATGAGATTTACTCCCCGTCAGTGCGATCTGATGATCGTTGCAGGAACCGTAACCTATAAGATGGCACACGTTGTAAAAAAAATTTATGACCAGATGCCCGACCCCAAATGGGTGATAGCCATGGGTGCCTGTACTTCATCAGGCGGAATGTACAGATCTTATAACGTCGTGCAGGGAATAGACCAGTTCCTGCCCGTTGATATTTACCTGGCCGGGTGCCCCCCTCGTCCTGATAATCTTTTGAATGCACTAATTCAGATTCAGGATAAAATTGGAAGAACCAAAGCAAGAGATTTTCAGGATAAAAAACTTCCTGAGTTAACCGTCGTACCGAATAATTAAATATGAACCTAAAAGAACTTGTTCCTCAGAAACTTCAGGAAAAATTCCCGAAATTAAGTTTTGAATTTGTTGACTACCGCGGGGATTTATCCGTAAAGTTAGAAAAAGAACATATTGTGGAAGTCTGCAGATTCCTGAAAGAAGAACCGGAACTTGAATTCCGCTTGTGCGTGGATGTTACTGCTATCGACTGGGCAAAGCGTAAAAACCGTTTTACAGTTGTATACCATATGTTTTCCTTAAAACATAATTTCAGATTAAGGTTAAAAGCAGATGTAGATGAATCCGAATGCAGTATTGATTCGGTAACATCTGTTTGGAAAACTGCTGACTGGCATGAGAGAGAAACTTACGATATGTTCGGTATAACCTTTAACAATCATCCCGATTTAAGAAGAATGTATATGCCGGAAGAATTTGAATATTATCCCCTGAGGAAAGATTTCCCTTTGATGGGAATTCCCGGAAGTCTTCCATTACCAAAAAAAGATTAATAGATTATGCCAAAACTGACCAAAGATGAAGTTCATCCTAAAATAATTGAAGCGCTGCTTGGTACTGATTCTGATATAAGTGTTGATGATGCCCTGGAAAATGAGATGGTGCTTAATATGGGTCCTCAGCATCCGGCAACACACGGGGTGCTTCGTGTACTTTTAAGACTCGATGGTGAAACAGTAGTAGCCAGCATTCCTGAACTCGGATACCTGCACAGGGGATATGAAAAGATGGCCGAGAATATGAGCTATTATGAATTCATTCCTCACACTGACAGGCTTGATTACTTATCCCCGATGGCAAATAATGTTGCCTGGGTGCTTGCCGTGGAGAAACTGGCCGGGATAGAAGCTCCCCCCCGGGCGCAGTATATCAGGATGATGATCGCCGAGCTTGCACGTATTGCATCTCATTTGGTGGCTATAGGCTCACTTGCGATGGATGTGGGTGCTCTGACGGTATTTCTGTGGACTTTGCGTGAAAGAGAAAAAATCCTTGATATATGGGACATTCTTTGCGGAGCAAGGTTTACAAACAGCTACACAAGGATTGGCGGAGTTGCTAATGACGCACAGCCCGAAGCATTAGCCAAAGCAAAATGGTTTATAGACCAGTTTGATGAAAATCTAGATGAGTGTGAAAGACTTATTAATACAAATAGAATTTTTATTGAAAGGCTTGAAGGAGCCGGTGTTATTTCAGGAAATGATGCTATTGAGATGGGAATGACCGGACCCAGCCTGAGAGGAAGCGGAGTTGCATACGATCTACGAAGGAACTCCCCCTACCTCTGCTATAATGATATGGATTTTAATGTTGTCACTTATTCAGAAGGTGATTCTCTTGCCCGTTATTTCGTGCGTGCCGATGAAGCAAGAGAAAGTGCAAAAATAGTAAGACAGGTACTTGATAAAATGCCGCAGGGAGAAGTCCTGCTTAATCAGCCGAAGAAAGTTCTTCCCCATAAAACAGAAATTTATACAAAAATGGAAGAACTTATTTACGATTTCATGATAGTAAATTTCGGAATCAATCCCCCCGAAGGAGATATATATCATGCAATTGAAGGTTCGAAAGGTGAACTCGGATTTTATCTTGTCAGTAAAGGCGAAGGCCATCCCTGGAGATGCAAGATCCGCAGCCCTTCGATGGTGAACCTCCAGTCGCTTCCGCACCTGATAAAAGGACGGATGGTGTCGGATGTTGTTGCGATCATTGGCAGTATTGATCCGATAATGGGAGAAGCGGATAAATGAGTGCAAGTTCAGGTGCAAGTGGAAGAAGATTATGTGAGCTAGAAAAATGAATTTTAGTCATGAGAGCTTAAAAGTTTATCAGCGTGCCTTAGACTTTATTGAATATACGAATAAAATTTTGCCGAATGGTAATTACCAAATAAATGTTTACCATCATTTGGATCGCACTTCAACTTCTATATCTCTGAATATTGCAGAAGGGACAGGCAAATACACAGGGAAAGATAAATGTCGTTTCTACGATATTGCCAGGCGATCAGCGCTGGAATGTACTGCTTGCCTTGATACTTTATTTTATAGGAATAAAATTAACAAAGTACTAAATGAAGAAGGTAAGAATTTGTTAATAGAAATTGTTGCAATGTTAATTGGACTAATAAAAAGCAGTTCTGATAGGGTATACGAAGTAGAAACCGAATATACGGTATAAACCTGATGGAGTGTTTGAACTTAAACTTAAACTTGAACTTGAACTTGAACTTGAACTTACAATTGAACGAATAACAACTAATTACCAGTGAAATGACAGACTTTAAATTCAATGAGGATAATCTTCAGAAGATTAATGGCATTCTAACAAAGTACCCCGTGAAGAAACCCGCAGTTATGCCCGTGCTTTATCTTGCACAGGAGCAGAACGGATTTATATCGAACGATGTAATTAAAGAAGTAGCTGATTTACTTGAAATGACCCCTGAAGAGGTTCTGGGTGTTGTTACTTTTTATACAATGTACCATCAGAAAGAGATGGGGAAATATCATATCCAGGTATGCACAAATGTAAGCTGCATGCTCAGGGGCGGGTATGACCTTTATGATAAAGTAAAAGAGAAACTTGGTATTGATAATATGCAGGTTACTGAAGATAAAGTTTTTTCACTGGAAGAAGTTGAATGTATGGGTTCCTGCGGTACTGCTCCTATGATTGCTGTGAATGAGGATTATTATGAAAACCTCACAAAAGAAAAAGTTGTTGAAATTTTAGATTCACTAAAGAATAAGAATTAAATGGAAAAAATTGTTCTTCCTGATATTAAAGATATTCACCAGATAGAAGTTTATTTGCAGAACGGCGGATTTACAGCAATTAAGAAAGCTTTAAGTCAGACCCCCGATGATATAATTGACCAGGTTAAAAAATCAGGTCTCAGAGGACGGGGGGGTGCTGCTTTCTCTGCCGGGTTGAAGTGGAGTTTTATGCCCAAAACGACAGATAAACCTAAGTATTTGTGTATAAATGGTGATGAAAGTGAGCCGGGTTCTTTTAAAGACAGACAGATCTTTGAGTTTAATCCCCATCAGCTGATTGAGGGAATACTGATTGCCTCTTATGCGATCGGAGCGAAGGTTACCTATATCTATATCCGCGGCGAGTACCATAAATGGATAAAACTTATGCAGAAGGCACTTGATGATGCTTATGCTAAAGGTTTTGCAGGCAATAGAATGAAGGAGACTTTCGGTACTGATTTCTCCTGTGATATTTATATTCATAAGGGAGCGGGCGCTTATATATGCGGGGAAGAATCTTCGCTTATGAATTCGATAGAAGGGAAGAGGGGGTACCCGAGAGTGAAACCTCCGTTTCCGGCACAGTTCGGACTGTGGGGCTGTCCTACTACAATAAATAATATTGAGACTATAACAAATGTCCCTGCTATAATCAATAAAGGATGGGAATGGTTTTCAAAGATAGGCGAACCCAGACATCCGGGTACTATTCTTTATGGTTTAAGCGGACATGTCAATAATCCAGGTATTTATGAACTCCCATCAGGTACACTGCTTACGGATCTCATATATAAATACGGCGGAGGAGTTCCGGGGAATAAAAAAATATTATGTGTGATACCCGGCGGTTCCTCTATGCCTCCTCTAAGAGGGGATAAAATTGAGGGCGTTA
This sequence comes from Ignavibacteriaceae bacterium, assembly GCA_035260565.1. Lineage (GTDB taxonomy): Bacteria > Bacteroidota > Ignavibacteria > Ignavibacteriales > Ignavibacteriaceae > DATFVA01. The sequence goes on from DATFVA010000123.1 coordinate 6,310, forward strand.
AGATGGATGCGGAATCGCTTAAGACTGTCGGCTCTGCTATCGGTACTGGCGGTGTTATGGTGATGGATGAAGATACCGACCTGGTAAGGGTGCTGGCAAGAATAACAAAATTTTATTACCACGAAAGCTGCGGACAGTGCACACCCTGCCGCGAAGGCACAGGATGGATGCTGAAGATCCTCAATAGGATAGTAAGAGGAGAAGGATCAAAAAGTGATATAGATCTGCTTATCTCAGTTGCTAATAATATTGAAGGTAATACAATCTGCGCACTCGGTGAAGCAGCAGCCTGGCCTGTTAAATATATGGTTCAGAGATTCAGGGATTACTTCGAGGCAAGGGTTAAAGATACCGTAGAACTGCCGGTTGCAAATAAGGTCCACTCAATGAGACACACTGCAATCCCGGTTGCTGAAATTAAACATTGATTCACTCAGGTTTATAGAATTAAACAAATAACGGATTTGAAAAAATTAAAAAGGCGATCATCCGATCGCCTTTTTGATTTTAAATCTGTCTGTAACATTCTAGTGAGCTGCCCTCATACCCATTTCCCTGTCGAGAAAGAATAACCCGCTTTTATTATCACCCACAAGTTTAATCTTATCAAGGATGTTTAATGCGGTGGCTTCTTCCTCAACCTGTTCTGTAACAAACCACTGCAAAAAGGCATTGGTTGCATGATCTTTTTCTGCTGCTGCCAGATCAACGAGTTTATCGACAGAATCAGTGACTTTTTGTTCATGCTTCAGAGTCTCTGTAAAAACTTCTGCAGCGCCCTTCCACTGGCTTTTCGGTGCGTCTATCGTCGCCAGGTTAACCCTTCCGTTTCTCTGATGTATATAGCTGTATATCTTCATTGCATGACCGTATTCTTCGCCCGATTGAACTCTCATCCATTGAGCAAAGCCATTCAGATTTTCCGATGCAAAATATGCTGCCATTGCCAGGTAAAGGTAGGATGAGGATAATTCGAAATTCATCTGTGCATTTAATGCTTTCTGGACCTTATCATTTAACATAGTCGTCCCTCAGAGTTTATTAGTTTAATTTGAATATGATATATAAATGTAAGAAAATAAAGAATGGCAACAAATTTTACTGATTAATTTCCTTTATACTTGGAGAGACCGCCGCCTGCTGTGGCTATCCATTTGTAGCCATTCCTGTCGACGGCAGTACCGACAATCCTGTTGGAGGGGATATGAGAATTCGAAGTCAGGTAAGTCTGCCAGGTTCCGTTCTCCCATTTTGTCAGCCCTGATTCTATGTTACAGAACCAGATGAGGTCAGCAGACTGGGCAGTTAAAGAAACAACATCACTGCTGGGTACCGATTGGAAAGATGTCCATTGTGTTCCATCATACATCGCTGTTCCGCCGGGAAGTGCTTTACCAAGAGAACGAAGACTAATCCATATTACAGAACCATCAACTATCTCGATATCAGTGATTCTGTTGCTTACAGGTAAATTTGAATTTGAAGAATTATAAATACTCCAGTTCGTCCCGTCGAATTTAACCAGACCTTCACCAACAGTACCTAACCACAAGTTATCAGCGGCATCAATGTTAATTGTGCTGATATTATTCGCTGGGAGTCCTGAATTACTTGTATTGTAAACTGTCCAGTTTGCCCCATCAAAATGACAGAGTCCCAGGTTAGTCCCCACCCAAATGCTGTTTTCGTTTTCCTTAAATCCGCAATACACATAATCCGAAGGCAGCCCCGAATGACTATCTAATACTTCGAAAGTTCCGTTTTTGTATATGATTAGTCCGTTTGAAGTA
>DATFVA010000124.1:0-9054 GCA_035260565.1 Ignavibacteriaceae bacterium
ATAGGCAATAATTCTATATATGGTGGAACAATACTCGTTGGGGACGAAGTGTCTATCGAATCGCAGGGGAATGCTCAGTTCTACTACAGCTTGGAGGCAATCCAGCTTGGACAACTAAAATTAAAATCATCCCGTTTTAAAATATTGAGCTGGCTGGAATAGCCGGCTATACTGAATTGACTTTTCGAAGGGAACTTTAATGTTCCCTTTTTTATTGTTAATTTTGACATTCAAGCGGTAAGTAATTCTGTAAATATGATGACTTTCATTAAAATCTCTCATATCTGTGATATTCAGAACGGGTACGTTATTTGAATATCTTGTGAAAATTTTCTTTTTCCGAGGAACTATACTTTATGCTGCCAATGAATTATTTTGATAGAAACGGCAAGAAATGGTCGATAGAAAACGGCGACTGGCTTAGTCACCAGTCAAAGAGTAATTACACACAAAAAAATTATCTTCTGAAATTTAAAGGCAGAGGGTTAATATTAATTATACTGGTTATAGCAGTAGTAATAACCTTTATTAGTATTGTCTGATTCTTCTGGTTAATTAAAAGTCCACCTCCTCCTCACATATTAGCAGATTTACTGCATAAAAACTCAAAATGAATTCTCATTCCTTAAAGCTAATGCCTAAACTTTGAAAGTTACCTTTTATCCCACTGACACATTTTGTCATAGTAGATATTTTCAACAGGCGAAAATTGCGTTATTTGGCTGTTTTTGAGGCGTCTCATTTTGAGTCCAACTACGGCACAAATACGGCATAACTACGGCACAACTACGGGGAAACAGGACGATTGACATTTTTGTCAAAATGATGAATTATTATACACAGGATAAACACAAATTCTGGACATAATCTGGTGGATAAAATAGCTTAAATAAACAGTCCCGGGGTTGATTTTAGAAGGACAACCAGCAGCAAAATTAAAAATCAACCATGTCATCACGGATAAGCAATAGAAGTGCTGTCTGAGGAATAATTAAAAGCTTTTCTTTTTCAAATTCTATCTCAAATGCTTCCTTACGAAGAAATATTGCCAGGTCCCCTTCTTTAGCCTGGAGAGGGATGTATTTCACATGTTCTTTCATCTCTTTCCACGGTTCATCATCCGTATTTGTTCCTGTTGGATAACCGGGTCCGACTTTGATAATATATCCGCTCTGGATTTTATCTTTTTCAGATACTCCGGGCGGCAGATATAGTCCGGAAGCTGTCATCTGTGATTCCCCTGTAGGCCTGACCAATACCCGGTCGCCTACCACAATGAATTTATCTATATTCTGCAATTTAAATACCATCTGAAATAATTCTCAATTCTAATGCAAACATAAATAATGAAAAGGAAAGAAATAATATCAATTCCTGGTGGCAGAGATTACTGACGGAATTAATAACTGAATAAATCTTCCCGGTATATTATTGAAATAACGCTTTTGGAGAATCATATTTTGAGAAAAACGGGCAACTTTTATTCTTCTTGAAAATTGTGCACTCCATTTCGATTTATATTCACAGCAAATCGCAGAGAAGTCCTTTTCTGCCTTACTGCTGCTGCTTATTATGCCCGAAATTAATTTGGCTGACTGAATCGCCATACCGATACCATCTCCGGCAAGAGGAGCTATTACATGCGCAGCGTCCCCAATCATAATTATACCATTTTTTACCAGCTCCTTTTCACCAAAATAAATATTGCCCGCCCCATAAATTTCCAACTGTTTAAGATCAGGGATCTGATTGTTGAACAAAGAAGAAAGAACTGTATTATCGTTTAGTAATTTTTTGAAATGGATCAGCGAGGTTCCATTTCGCTGCGTTCTTTTATCAAGGAAACAGACTACTGCTTCTCCCCTGCTTACTGAGTTTATTCCGCAATATATTTTATCACCTGCAAAAATATATATGCAGGAATCATCTATCCCCGATAAAAACTCTTTCTTTATGTGAAATTTTATTCCATTATAACCTGATAGCTTCCCTGTAAACCTTCTGTTTAGTTTTTTATCAATAACATTTTTCTTTCCGTAGGCACCTATTACCAATCCGGATGATATATTGAAAATTTTACCTTCTGAATTAATTTTAGTTATAAAACACTCTTCCTCCCTAAAGACTTCTTCAACAATTGATGGCTGGAATACATCAGCCCCTGCTGTTTTTGCTTCAGTAAGGAGGAAATCATCAAATACTGATCGTTTAAGAGAATGTCCCTCGAACGGCAGTCCGGTGCTGAATTGCCTCCTTTCCGTTATAAGCTTAAAGGAGGAGATTTTATTCGGATTCAACGCAAGGAATTTTTCAAACAAACCCGAATCTTTCAAATGATCTGTAACCTCTGCCGATAAGAACTCACCGCATAGCGTTTCCCGCGGAAAAGATTTTCTTTCAATGATTGCGGTATTCAATCCTGCTCTCGCCAATGCAAATCCAGCAACAGATCCTGCAGGACCTCCCCCTATTATTACAACATCATAGTGAGTATTAATCATTTTGGGAAGAAGGTATTATTACTAAAAATCTAAATGACCGCATTCTCTTTATTATAAAATTATCGACTCCTGTCAGTGACAATATTTTCACGAATTCCTTTTTAGTAAATGCACGCCTTACAGAAAGAGGTCCGTCATTCTTAACAAATTCACTTTTAGAAAAAATCATTGAAAGAATTTTAATACCAGAATAAGCTAAAATATTTCTTCTTAAATCATTAATGATCACCCCTCTGCTTGAGGTTACCAGGAAACTCCGGATCAGGCGGCTAATCTCTTCATCACTGAAGTGATGAAGGAATAATGAAGCATGAACTATATCGAATGACTTCTCCCTCACAGGCAGTTTAAAAGCATCGGCACAAATGATTTTGTTATTATTCCTTTCCTTCTTCTGATAATGACAGGAATGTTTATTCAGATCTACCGGATAAATTTTCAGATGTTCATATTTATTTTTAAGGTCGAACAAAATGTCTGAACCCCCGCCCCCGACATCCAGAATTCTAAATTCGGTTTTTGTCTCCTTTATTAAATACTCTAATCCTTTTTTGCTCACCGAATTACCGCCGAGGAATCTATTTATAGTTCTAAGTTCCTTTAATGCTCTGTCAATTCTCCCGTCATCAAGAGAAAAATCGTCCATTAACTCTTTCTTAAAGCTTTTTTTAAGAAACATCATACTCCTCTGAAAAGAGCAGTTTCCATCGTAAGTCCCGGTCCGAAAGCTACTGCACAGCATATATCGTTCTTCTGAATCTCTGTATTATTTATCAGTTCTTTCAGTACAAATAAAATTGAGGCTGAAGACAGGTTGCCAAAGTTTCTTAATACGGCTCTTGAAGCTTTCATTTGATCATCAGACAAATTGAGTCCTTTCTGAAGTGAATCAAGTATAGCTCTTCCTCCGGGATGGAGTACCCAGTGTTTTACAGATGCCGGATCAATATCCTGTTGCTTAAGAATACGTACAAGTTGAGGGACAGCTTCATTAAGAATTATTTTAGGCAGTTCGGATGACAGTATCATCTCAAAACCGTTATTGCCGATTTTCCAGCCCATATAATCATATGAATCTTTAAATAGAATCGATTGAGTATTAACTAATTCCAGCTTCCCTTTATTGGCATATTTGCCGGAATTTGAAAACAATGCAGCGGCGCATCCGTCAGCGAAAATCATATTAGCCAGGATATTATCTCTTGTAGGTTCTGTCTGAAGGTGTAAGCTGCATAACTCAACGGAGATCAGCAATACATTACTATCTGCTGAATTATTCATTGTCTGGATCACGGAATCCATCCCGATCAGCGAGGCAGCACACCCCATAAAACCGATATTAATTCTTTTAATTCCGTGAGGGAAATTAAATTCATTTATAAGATAGTAATCCAGACCCGGGGCAAAAAAGCCGGTACAGCTAATTGTAATAATCTTTTCAAGCTCCCCGGGAGCAAATCCAGTATTTTGAATAAGCTTATCCACAGCATTCCTTGAAAGAATTTTCGCCCATCTTTCGTATTCATCCATTCGTTTTTTCGTATCGGGTGAAATGTAAGTGCCGTTATCTGAATAGAATTTTTTATCAGCATTATATTCACCATCCGGTATTACCAGCGCCCTGTTCTCAATACCCGAATGAATTGCTGCCATATCAATTAACCTGCCGGCAGCATTGCTTCCGGTCATTCTTTTCTTCAGTTCGGAGGCTGCATGAGACTGGGTTACAATATAAGGCGGGGAAGCGGTTGCAATGTCGATAAGCATAAATACCTTTTTGATTTCATAAAATTTATACTATTAATCTCATATTAAAAACAATATTCCGGATGGGATTTGTTCCTCATCGCAATATTTCAATTTACTTTACTTTCTGCTTAAATTTGAACCACATAAAATAATAGTGTACTATGAATGAATTTTGGGATAACCGGTATTCTGCCGAGGAATTTGTCTATGGAACTGAGCCCAACGAATTCTTTAAGTCGGAAATAGACAAACTGCCTCCCGGGAAACTACTTGCCCTGGCTGAAGGAGAAGGAAGGAACGGTATTTATGCAGCCGGCAAAGGATGGGAAGTGGATGCAGTAGATTTCAGCAATACTGCAAAGGAAAAGGCGTTAAGGCTCGCCTTAGACAAGAATGTGAAAATCAACTACACCGTATCAGATTTAGCCGATTTTCTTCCTCCCCTGGCCCAGTATGATGCCGTATCAATAATTTTTATGCATCTTAATCCTTCGCTATCAAAAACTGTTCATAAAAGAGCAGCAGAGTCTTTGAAAAAAGGCGGAAAGATCATACTTGAAGTATATCACAAAGAACAGCTGGGCAAAAATTCAGGGGGTCCGCAGAATCTTGATATGCTGTATTCAATTGATGAAATTAACAAAAATTTCAGGGGGATAAAAACAGAAATACTTACGAAGGAGATAGTTCATCTGAAGGAGAGCATCTATCACAGCGGAGAAGCTGTAGTCATCAGGTTTGTCGGGGTAAAATCGAGATGAAAAAAGTTCTATTCATTACATATTTCTGGCCTCCTTCAGGCAAAGCCACCCTTCACTGGCCTTTAGCCATTATTAAACACCTCCCTTCCACAGGCTGGCAGCCTGAGGTACTTACAGTTGAGAATGAATCGTTTACACAGAAGGATGAGAGCCTGGTCAGAGAGATTGATCCCGGACTAAGGGTATATAAGTCTAGAACCTTTGAGCCTTTCAACTTATATAAAAGATTTACAGGTAAGGACAGGGACCAGCAGCTTATAGCTTCTGAAACTATTTCTACGGAAAATAAGAGCCTGCCGCACAAATTGTCAATCTGGATAAGAATGAACATCTTTGTCCCTGATGCGAGAATAGGCTGGTATTTATCGGCAGTAAAAAAAGGGAAAGAGATACTTACCAATAGTAATTTTTCTGCAATAGTGACCATAGGTCCTCCTCACAGCACTCACCTGGTAGGTATGAAGCTTAGCAAGAAATATTCGATTCCCCATATTCCTGTCTTAATCGATCCCTGGGTAGATATCATTTATTATCGTAATTTTAAGAGAAGTGCTCCCACTCTTGTACTTGATAATCATCTGGAAAAGTCCGTTATGTCAAATGCATCCTCCGTTGTTTTTGTAACAAAATCGACACTTGAGGATTACAGCAGGAAATATCCATTTATCAAAGATAAATCGAATGTTCTCTACTGGGGTTATAACGAAGAAGACTTTGAAGGTGTTCAGCCTGAAAATAATAAAAAGGACTATAAACTTCTGATACACGCAGGGAACATTTTTGATTACCAGAACCCTCGTTATTTGTGGGAAAGGTTAAAAGAAAAAAAAGGTGCAGAGGAAATAAGAATTAAATTCATCGGGACTGTAAGCCCTGTTATAAAAAATGAGATTGAAAAGAACGGGCTCACCGGCAAAACTGATTTTGCCGGTTTCCTTCCATATAAAGATATGCTGAGTGAATTAATGAAAGCTGATTATTTGCTTGTTTGTGCAACGGAGAAAAGGCATGTTCCCGGAAAACTATTTGAATACCTAAGAACAGGTAAACCAATAATAGCCTTTGGGGATGATAATGAAGAAGTTAAAAGTATTCTTCAAAATACAGACAGCGGTATGATTTTCAGGTACAATGCAGATCCTGCAGAATTTTTTGAAAAGGCAGATGTATTCAAAACAAATGTGCAGGTTGTGAAAGAATTTGACCGCACAAAAATAACAACCAAGTTCGGACGGATACTTGACCAGCAGGAATAACCGATTACTCAACCGAAGAAGCCAAACTGAAACTTCTCATAAAAAACAAAAACCCCGCCGGTTGACGGGGTTGAAAGTTATTTTGAATCGAAGGGATTATATAAAAGGATAATATTATTTTATGATAACTCCGATCATTGCAGACCAATTTACATCCAGATTCCCTGTATAATATATCCTGTACTGTCCGTTTATTTTCCTTATGAATGGATAAGTAATTCTCGCGCACCAGTCATTATGTACTTCATCTATATCAAAGAACGGATTTCCGGGATCTTTAGTCCAGTTTATCCCGTCTGCGGAATAAGCCATACCTAAATCTGTTCCCGCCTGACTTACACTCACATAAACCATTTTAAATTGACCGTTTTCAAAGATTACTGAAGGAGAGAAAATACCAGTTCCCTCCCAGTTTTCAACCGGGATTAAGAGCGGATTATTACCTGGTTTCGTGAAATTTACTCCATCCTGGGATGTAGCAACCCTTATATCATAATAAGGGTATTGCCTTACCGAATAGTACAAATAATATGTCCCGTTAATTTTAATCACATCCCCTACAATTATTTTTTGTTCAACCGGGTCTGCATAAACAACTGGATTTGGAAGCCGTACCCAGTTGATACCATCGACGGATGTTGCCAACCCTACATGCCAGGCGCCGTATTCATCTGCGAATCCGGTATAGTACATTTTGTATTCGTTTTCATCTTTAAGTACAACAGAGCCGCATACAGTATGCGAGTCCCACGTATATGTATTGCTTGGAGTAAAAACAGGACCATTGTGTCCAAGCTGCCAGTTAATACCATCTGTTGAAACTGCATACCATATATTTGAAACAGCGGAATTATAGAGACTTGTCATCCACATTTTATAAATCCCATTTTCATAAAGGATTTTAGGCTGCGTTATTGCATTAGGATAATCTGGAATGATTGGCTGGGAAATGATGGGATTATATTGATAATCAATCCAGCCCGTATTTTGCGGCACTCCCCAGTTAACAAAGATATAAATATTTCCATATCCGTTACCTGTTGGTTCAAGTGTAAGGTATACCTGGGTTGTAACATCAGCTAGAATATTCACATCAGATTCTCCGGTATAGACAACAGTATTCTGTTCATCCGCCGCATCAACCTTAAGATGCCATCCCCCTGCTGCCACATCGTTGAATGTTATATCCGCCGTTGTATCGGAAAGCAGGTTCAATGAACCACTTAAGGTATCGAAGTTTTCCCTGGTAAGATAAGCCGTAACGCTCACCACATTATCGGGTTTATGGACCCTGTCTATATTAAGTGAAATTCCGCCGTGTTGTGTTTCAGTTGGAGAAACAGGTACGTCATTTGAACAGCTGCTTAAAAACAGCGATACGAAGATAGCAGCAAGAAAAGAGAGCGTTTTCATATGTAACCCCGAAGTTATTTTAGTGATAATTATTTATAAACAGCTACGGCCAGATTCCACCTGTTATTAAGATCTGTGCCAGTATAGTACATTCGGTATTGATTTCCATATTTCCCAAAGCAGGGGTAGCTGATTTTTGTTGTCCAATTATTATGAACTTTTGAAAGATCAAACACAGGATTATTTATCTCTTTATTCCAATTGATACCGTCATTTGAATAAGCCATACCCAAACCATTCTGAAAATCATTACTATAAATCATCTTAAAATTATTATCTTCATTTATAACTGCAGGATAGCGCACGCTAATTCCTTCCCAGTTTTTATCTGCAAAGAGAATTGGATTATTAAAATATCTGTTCCAAGAAATACCATCTGAAGATGTAGCAAGGTTAATGACAAAATCATAATATGAGTTCACAGGGCTTGAATCATAATACATATAATAAATGCCGTCAATTTTCAGCACCGAATGTACCCCCAGAAAAAACTCGTTATAACTTCCCTGAAGTACCGGGTCAGGATATTTAGTCCAATTAATACCATCAGGGGAAGTAGCCAAACCTATTTGCCGCATTCCGGTCATAGCTTCCTGCATCCCGATATAATACAGTTTGAATACTCCATCTTCCTTAAAGACATAACCCATACCTACCGTATAATCATCCCAAGATCCTGCTTCACCAGAACTTAAAACAGGATTGTTTAATAATACCTGCCATGAAAACCCATCATTCGATTCGGCATAACTAATATCTCCCTGTCCGTCAGGATATAGATTCATGAACCACATCTTATAGATATTTTCATCATACATGATCTGAGCCTGACTTACGCCCATAGTGTAGTAAGGAATATCTTCGACAGAAAGAATAGGATTATATTGATAATCTATCCAGTTCAAATTTGAAGGCACTCCCCAGTCGACAAAGATATAAATATTTCCATAGCCAGCACCGGTAGGCTCCAGAGTAAGGTAAACCTGGGTAGTTATGCCAGCTAGAATATTGACGTCAGTTTCACCAGCGTAGACAATGGTATTCTCTTCATCACCTGCATCTACTTTCAGATGCCATCCTCCGGCAGCTAGCTCATTGAAGGTAATGTCTGCCGTTGTATCTGATAGTAAATTAAGTGATCCGCTTAAAGTATCGAATCCTTCCCTAATCATATATGCCGTTACGCTTACAACATTCGCGGGTTTATGAATTCTGTCAATATTAATGGATATTCCGCCCTGATCAACACTATTAGGGGAAACGGATGTATCTGTTGAGCAGCTATTTAAAAAAAGCGAAAGGAAAATGATGCAGGACGATATGATCCTTTTCATTTCGAGTCCCACGAATATTATTTTTAAATAAAAGTAAAAA
>DATFVA010000125.1:0-3320 GCA_035260565.1 Ignavibacteriaceae bacterium
ATGCTTGTACCGGGTGCACCAAGATCGATCGATTCCTGGCCATAAGCAGCACCATTATTTTTCAGATCATACCTTGTCGTATTTGTAACTGCAATCATAAAAGGGCTTTGACAGGCTGTCGGCATATCACCTGTCACATCTATATTTATATTAAGGTTAGCAGTTGCGGCACAGCTTAAAATACCCTGTATCCCCATCGAATCATACATTGCGCTCCATACCGGAAAATCCTCCGGCTGACCATAGTCGACGCCAAATGAAGAATTAGTAGCCACTATAAAGGCACCTTCTGCTCCATTTGATTCATTATAGAGCGCTCTCATATCAAGGACATATGAATAGCCGGCGACAACGATTGCTTCCGTTCCTGATGAAGCTGCGACCGGCATTACCTGTGCATTCCAGTTAATTCCGGACACACCCAGGGCATTATTACCATGAGCAGCAGTAATACCGGAAACATGAGTACCATGGGGATCTGATGGAACGTTACCGGTATTGTTATATGCATTCCATCCGCGGTAATCGTCAATGTATCCGTTATTATCATCGTCGATTCCGTTGTTTGGTATTTCCGAGTAATTATGCCAGAAATTTAAATCCTCGTGGTTCAGATCGCACCCGCCGTCAACAATTGCTATTACAATTGTATCGCCGAAAGCTGTTGTACCGCCGGTTGTAATATCCCAGGCCTCAGGAGCATCGATGTCGGCGTCAGGCGTTCCGCCTGACTGCCCGGTATTATCCAGCGCCCATTGCTGATCGAACATCGGATCAGATGGGAACATTGCCAGTACAGAACTTCCGCCCCTGCTGGTGACGTAATGATTCAGCTGAACAATACCTATATTTTTATCCTGCTTAAGCTGAGTGATAACATTTTCGGCGGATATCTTTCCGGGGTTGTAGGTAAACAACCATAGGTTCATTCTTTTTGAAAGGAGCCTGGTATTGTTTAAGTCAATGGACCGGAATGAATTTTCTAATTCCTGCGGGGAAGTATTTTTTTTTAACTGCAGGATCAATTCCCCGTCAACATAATTTTTTTCCTGGGGATAAGACGAAAAGGACATTATGAGAAGAAGAAAGAAAAGAACGGTAGCTTTATTTATCATTAACCTTACCTTTAATAATTCTGGCGGGTAATTTTATATTAAAGGGATAAGTTAAAGATTTTTATTTAAATATTTAAGAAAAAAAGCTGCATACCTGATTATTGACCTCTTGCAGCATCATTTTTATTTATAGGAAAGAATGTTCCCTCCGAACTGAAGCTCCGTGAGAACATATCACCTATAAAATAACTTTCATATTTGTTAATGCTTATTTTACAGAGGTATCAGGAATAAAAACTTTTCCGGTTTCTTCCTTTCCCCATACCCAAGTGTTTGGGTAAAGTTTCATCTTCGAATTCACCAGGGTTTGAATGCCCATTGCTACCATCAGATTTTGTTTTATTTATTTCAGGGGTTAAAGAATAAGCAGCTTTCACCGCATTAATAGCGGCTCTAAATCCATTAATTTCCTTTTCGATAGCGGAAAACGGTTTTTCCATCTTTCCATTTGCATACTGTTTTACGGTTTCCATTAAATCCTCTGCTTTTGTTTTTAATAGTTCACCGGTTGACTTTGAACTTCTGATAAGATTATCGGCTTTTAATTTTGCTTCCCTTAAATAGTTTTCCGCCTGGTTTTTTATATTTGTCCTCAACTCACGGCCGCTGCGGGGAGTAAAAAGCAGAGATGCTGATGCTCCGAGAATCCCTCCTACTAAAAAAGCTGTTATACTAAAATTCTTATTATGATCTGCCATAAATTCCTCCCATTTCATAAATCGTTCTTTTTTAATTTAAAACTTTTATATGATAAAATCTGTGTTTTATTAAAATCACTTTAAAACTTTTGAGTCTGTGCCTTGCCATTTGATTGCCATTCAATAGAAAAAAGGAATGAATCATGTGTAGAAAACTTAAACACTTTTGACAAAAATGTCATAGTCACTTGGTACCCCGTATTTGTGCCGTAGTTATGCCGTATTTGTGCCGTATTTGGACTCAGAATGAGACACCATATAAATAGCGAAAAAATGCAGTTTTCGCCTGTTGAAATAATTTACATATGACAAAATATGTCAAGGTAATTCGATTATTATTTCATTGACATTTGATCGTCATTCGGAGGACATTGGCGGTCATCGATTAGTATTTGACTGTCATTAAGTTATCATTCAGCGATTGGTTTTAAGCCGGTTATGCCTATTGAATTTTGCATTAAATCGGGTATTTTAATGAGCAGTATTTCCAGATTTATCGGATCTTTCAAAATATTCTTCCAATAACAATGAGAGGGCTTTTTTATGTGGAAAGAATTTAAAGAATTTGCCATGCGCGGTAATGTGATAGATATGGCTGTTGGTATCATCATAGGAGCCGCATTTGGCTTAATAGTTAAATCCCTTGTTACAGATATAATTACTCCACCCATCGGACTGCTTCTGGGAAATGTGGATTTCAGCAATCTGTTTGTAACCATAAAAGAAGGAGCCGCGGCGCCGGGCCCATATGCTACTATTGAAGCCGCTCAAAAAGCAGGTGCAGTAACCATAAATTATGGAATTTTTATCAACACGATAATAAGCTTCCTTATAGTAGCTTTCTCCATTTTTATGGTCATTAAGTCATTAAACAGGCTTAAGAAAAAGCAGGAAGCAATTCCGCCGGAAGCGCCGACAACCAAAAATTGTCCCTATTGTTTTGAAAAGATTTCACTAAGTGCTACACGTTGTTCACATTGCACTTCAGAATTAGCAGCATAATGCGGATCTTATATTTTCTATACTAAACAGGCGGTATTATTTTACCGCCTTTACTATCTTCATCAAATCATTCATATCGTACTCTGATAGAGACGTCACTTCTCCCGGGCTCATATTACCCAGCAGGATATTTTCGATTCGTACTCTAACCAACCTGAGAGTAGGAAAACCAATAGCAGCGGTCATCCTTCTTACCTGGCGGTTTTTACCTTCCTCAAGAATTATTCTTATCCAGCTGTCAGGAATATTTTTTCTTTCGCGGATTGGCGGGTTCCGGGGCGGCAGCGAAGGAGCGGGAATTATTTCAGCCTCTGCAGGCATTGTTTTCCGGCCTTTTACAATCAACCCTCTCTTCAAGGATTGAAGATCCTGTTCACGAGGGATACCCTCCACCTGAACAAGATATTCTCTTTTATGCTTATACAAAGGGTTCAATAGAAAATCTGTTAATGATCTGTCATTAGTTATAAGGAGAAGCCCCTCACTGTCGGCATCCAGTCTTCCA
>DATFVA010000126.1:0-11794 GCA_035260565.1 Ignavibacteriaceae bacterium
ATCTTCCGAGTCCGAAATGTTCTATTGTATGCAGACAACTGACAGAATCACAATAATTTTTATAGCTGAAATTGTCAGCCATAAGATCGGCACGGATAAAATGAACATTAGGTATTGTATCCTTAATATCTCTTATATCAATTACCTCTATCTCTCTGAACACGGCAGTGTGCGCAACAAACCCGTCTATTCTGGAACCGATATCTACATGCTGCTTAGGGCTATTTCCGTACAATTTGCGGGCAACATAAAGATCCTGGTAAAAATAGTGTAAAGGGATAGAACCTGATTTATCAAACCTGTCGCTGAAGCACGGGTAGTATGCCGTTATATTGAAACCGGACCCGGACGATTCAAGCTGTTTGTTCAGTTCTTTTTTATTGCGAAAATAGTAAGGGATACCTTTAACAGCAGGAAGAAATTGGTTTGGTGAAAACCCGAAAGTTCTTAGAAGATGACCTGCTTTCGAAATGAATTTATTCAAGTGCTTATGACCTTGTTGATTAAGTTTTCCAGGTAACCACGGGCATTATGATCTTTCTGAGATCTTAAATATCCGTTCGCGGCAATTGTATTTCTTAAGTCATCATTCCGCAGGAAGAATTTTATTTCTTCCGGCAGGTTCTTCACATTTTCAAAGACGGCTATTTCTTTATCTATTTCATATATAAGGTTTAATCCCGGCACAAAATAGCTCAGCTGAAAGCCTCCGCATCCGTTTATCTCATAATGCCTTCCTTTTACCTGTTCCTTATTCTTTTTTAACAGAATTAATTCCTTCCAGTCCTTTATGGAAAGTACAGAATGAGCCAGGAATGACAGATCGTAACTTACCGCATTAGATAGATTTAGATTAATTTTACTTCGGTTAAACACATTCACTACCTCCTCCTGCGAAATCCAGTCACCGTATTTTCCCCAGTTCCGGCCGAACACATTCACATTTATCCCCTTTGACTTCAGGTAATCAATGATCCATCTCCTATAGGGACTATAATTCCCGACAAAGGAAACGTCATATTTTTTCTCTGACTCTGTTTTTTTATAAACGGCGGGGTTAAAACCGAAAGGAGAATAGATAACATTTGGAATTTCATCCAGCAGGTATTTCCGGTAGGTATAATAATCCGGCGTGGAGAAGAAGTCAAAATACTTCCTCCAGTGCCGTGCAAAATCAATCCTCCATGGATCGTCAATAAAATAGGAGACGGTCCTGGTATAATTCCTTAAAGATAAGATAGTCTCTTCATCAAACTCATTTTCAAATAAGGAAAAAAGAGCGATATCGGGTTTTTCAGAAGTAATAATTTCTTTTAATTTTTTATTCATCCCCTGCCTGCCTGAAGACTTATACTCCGAATAGAAATCGAACAGGTAAACATTTTCTGTTCCCAGCAGGTCGCATACCGGCAGATATATATTATAATATTCGTAGGAGTAACCTCTCGATTTTACCCCATAATCATATTTCAGAACTGATATAAATGCTTTTATCATTGATTCCTATCCAGCTCTTAAAATTCTTCGGTTGACCACTGTAATATAAAGAACATATAATAATCCTATAACTAAAATCGAGTATGATATTCCTTTTAGTCCGAAGAGAAATATAAAAAAGAAATTCACCCCGAGGGAACCTACGCCAATAATTATTTTCGGGGCAATATATTTCTGAGGCTGACTTAAACCCATGCCGAGCAGAGTCTGAGCCTGGCCGGTATAGAACAAACCCGTCCCCAGGATTAAAACCGGGAGAATATACCAGTAAACAGAGTATTTGGAAGAACTGATCAGGTTAATAATTTCCCTTCCCCAGAAAAATGTAAGGAGCGTTGCTGTAATAGTTATGATAAGTATAATCATCATATTAATTTTAATATAGGTATACCCTGTTCCAATATTTTCTCTGTTATTCATATCAGCAAACTGTTTGAAGATTATCGGTGTTGCAAACTCTGTAATAATATTATTGGGAATTACAACCAGTGCATTAACAATCGCCATCATTATTGCATAAATACCAACGTCGCTGACAGAAAGGACACCATTGATAATCCATTTTTCCCCATTCATTTGGAACCAGCCTGCTGCTCCCCAGATAAGGAAAGGAGAGATATAGACCATTACAGTACGGATGATATCTTTCTGGTTTTTCCGGGAGACCTCTATTTTGCTGTTAGCAGGAACATTCTTTCTGAAAACAAAAATTTTAGTGAGAGCCAGAATAAAAGAAATAAAACCGAACGCAGATATAATATACAGGAGTACAAGATCATTCTGCCAGAGAAACAACAACAGAGCACCGATCATCAATGTTCTTTCGGAAGCCTGCAGCAGTGCATTTTCTTTCCGTTTCCTGATAAGGTTCAGTATTGAATTAAAAAATTCAGAGAGCTTGGAAGCGACCACGAACAAACCCGCAGCCAGAAAAAATAAAGCGGAATACCCCTCAACAAATAATGGGAAAAGCAGCGAGATTAAAACAGTAAGAAAAATAAAAACCAAAAGTGTAAATCTTAAAAACCTGAACATTAACCGTACTATGTCATCCCTGCGGTTTAATTCTTCATAATGGTAGTAATATCTGAGGAATCCCTGGAGAAAAGCACCGTAAAATAAACCCAGCACCGCGGCGATAGTCAGGATAAGAGCATAAATACCGTATTGTTCAGGACCAACTTTAGAAATCAGCTTAATAATAAGGAAGCCAAGTATTACATTAATGCTCTGCCCGAAAATTACCCACCCCATTTCCGAAGCAGAATTATAGCTTATTTTACTTCTTATTATTTGAAAAATATTGCCGAATTCTTTCATTCAGAAGGGGAAGATTTTATAAGATGTTTTACTTTATTGTAAATATAGAGAATATTGAAATGATTTTATAGTTCGGGACTCTAGGATAGCCGCCATGCAACTGGTTCCGGTAGAATAATTAGCAGGATTAATATAAGTTAGTCCTGAGTCTTTTATCGATTATTCATTATGGATCCTCAATTTGAAGTTATCTTCAATTATCATAGCAAAAAACGAAGATACGAACATCCGCAGGTGTATCGAAAGTCAGCTTGACTGTATTGATGAGATCATTATACTTGTGGATAATACATCGACCGATAAAACTTTTGACATCGCCCGCTCTTTTTCATCTGTAAGGGTTCACAAAGTCCTCTGGGCCGGCTACTCGGGAACAAAAAGACAGGGAGTATCTCTTGCTTCAAACGACTGGATATTCTGGATTGATGCAGATGAAGCAATAACCCCGGAGCTTTGCAGAGAAATAAAAGAATTTAAACACTCGGTTCCATCTTTTACTGCTTATTCAGTTCCCCGGAGAGCATATTTCCTTGGTAAATGGATTAAACACAGCGGCTGGTATCCGGGAAGGGTTACACGTCTCTTTAATAAAAATAAAGTTGAGTTCAACGACAACTCTATACACGAACAGCTTAAAGTTGACGGCATTACTGGAAAACTTACACACGATCTGGACCATTATACTGACCCTGCAATCCATCATTATTTCGAAAAATATAACAGGTATACTTCCCTTGCCGCAGAAGAACTAATGAGAAAACGAAAAAAATTTTCATTGACGGACATTCTGCTGCGTCCTGCCGGAATTTTCGTGAAAATGTATTTCCTGAAGGCCGGTTTTCTTGACGGTAGATATGGGTTCATACTCGCTGTGTTTTCAGCATCGTATGTTTTTACAAAATATTGTAAGTTGTGGGAATTAGAAAGGAATAAAGAGTAATTATGGACCGGGATAACAGCAATGAATTATTATTTATGCAGCTCGTGATGCAGAACCAGCAGATTGCTATGATGTCGCTCGGCAGGATGAATAACCCGGTTACTAACAAAATAGAAGTAAACCTTGAATACGCAAAAATGGCAATTGATACACTCGACATGCTTAAGGAACGAACCAGGGGAAACTTATCACAGTATGAAGAACAATTTTTAGATGAGACTCTTAAAGAGTTAAAACTTATTTACGTAGCAGAAAATGATAAAAAATAAGATAACTTTTTAGAACTCTCTCTGATAAGGGAAATAAAATGACAATCGGTATTATCGCAAACTCCACTAAAGAAAAAGTATATAATGTAGTTTCACTTCTTGTTAAAAAACTCAAATCAAATAGTCTCGATTTTTTAATTACAAATACGCTGGTTCCGAAAAGCGAGCTTTTAACCGCGAAAATTAATAAAAAATATTTCCTTGCTGATAAAAGTATCTATAAAAGAAGTGATATCATTATTTCAATCGGGGGTGACGGGACTATGCTTGCAACTTCATACCAGGCCCAGTTTTATAATAAACCGGTACTCGGAGTAAATATGGGGAAACTTGGATTCCTTGCCGAAGCCAACCTTGATCAGCTTGATACTTTTATCAATGATCTTAAGAACGACAGGATCAAAGTTGATGAAAGAATGATAATATGCGGTGAATGTATCGGTCATAAAATAGAAACATTATATGCGATAAATGATATAGTTATTGAAAAAGGCGGATGGCCGAAAATGATAGAGCTTCAGGTAACCATTGACGGGGAGTACGTTACCACCTTTGGAGCCGACGGGCTAATTGTGGCAACCCCGACAGGTTCAACAGGCTATTCAATTTCTGTGGGCGGCCCGATTGTGAGCCCCTCTGCTGATGTTATTACGATAAGTCCTATTTCAGCTCATAGTTTATCGGTAAGACCCCTGGTTCTTCCAAGCAGTCAGGAAATAGTAATAAAAGCCGCTTCACAACACAAAGAAATACTCGTTAACTGCGACGGACAAAGAGTCTTTGCGCTTCCCCCTCCTTTTGAAATTAAAATAACTAAAAGCGAACGGGCTCTTAAACTGGCTCATACTTCCGTAACAAGCTACTTTGAAACCCTTCGAAACAAATTAATGTGGGGAATTGATCTAAGAAATTCTAACATAAAAAAATAGGCTGATATTATGCGTCCTTTGTTTATTGTTTTGTTTATTCTCTCCTCCGTTTCTTTTATTTCGGCACAGGATACTATTAAGGTTGTACAGGATGAGGAGACCGGGAAGCCTATGCTGATAGGATCCTGCACCAGGCAGGCATTTTCCGATACAAGTTATTCCTGGTGGTTTGATTCGGAATATAAAAGTTATAATCCCGATACGGTTACCGTAAAAGAAATAGAGTACAACTTAGACGGTGTGAAGACTACGATAGTGATGGGTACCTGGTGCAGCGACAGCAGAGAACAGGTTCCCCGATTCTTCAAGGTAATGGATGAGGCAGGTTATAATAAAGATAATGTTTCTATTATCTGTGTCGACCGTAAAAGGAATGATTTAACCGGGGCAGTAGACAGCCTCGATATAAAACTTGTTCCGACCTTCATATTTTACAGGGATGGAAATGAGCTCGGAAGGATTGTTGAATCTCCGAAACAGACCATTGAAGAGGATATTTACGATATAATAAAAGAAGGCACAGAGTAAACCTCTGTGCTTTTCTTTAAACGTCTACTTCCTCAAGTACAGGAAGTTCAATCTTTGTAAAATCTATCTCCTTTACTTTATTCCTCGTATTTCTGCTGGTATTACTTCTGACCATAACAGGAAGTTTTCTACTGACGGTATTCTTTTTCGGCGGATTATTTTTGTCCTTATAATTCTTATAAACGTAAACTTTATTTTTAAAGTTTCTAAGGATTATCTTGTTTTCATCATGGTGCAGCACATAAGAAGGTAATATAGGAATTTTCCCGCCGCCGCCGGGCGCATCAATTACAAAGTGAGGTATTGCCAGCCCGCTGGTATGACCTCTGAGGTTTTCAATAATTTCTATGCCTGTTTCAATCGAAGTTCTGAAATGATTAGCGCCTTTTGTTTCATCTGCCATATACATGTAATAAGGTCTTACCCTGATCTTTAGGAGCTTCTGCATAAGCTCCTTAACTATAGCAGGTTCATCATTCACACCTTTCATTAGAACCATCTGGTTGCCTACCGGTATTCCCGCATCTGCAAGCATCCCGCATGCTTTTGAACTTTCAGGTGTAATCTCCCATGGATGGTTGAAATGAGTATTAAGGTAGATGGGGTGGTATTTCTTAAGCATATCACAGAGTTCCGGGGTAATTCTATGAGGAAGCACACAAGGCATTTTTGACCCTAGCCTGATAATTTCAATGTGTGGAATTTCCCTTAACCTTATAAGGATCTTTTCAAGCATTATATCTGTGAGCATCAGCGGATCGCCTCCTGAGAGGATAACATCCCTGATCTCGGAATGTTCTTCAAGGTATTTGAAGGCACTCTCAAGACCTTTCATTGAGATTTTCTCATAGTCGCCGACTTTTCTCTTACGTGTACAAAAACGGCAGTAAAGGCCGCACTGGCTTGTTACAAGGAAAAGAGCTCTGTCAGGATAGCGGTGAGTAATGTTAGGAACCGGGCTCATAGCATCTTCCATCAAAGGATCTTCTTCTGCATCAAAGTCCTCCAGCTCGGCTTTATCCGGCACGCACTGCCGCCAGATAGGATCTCCCGGATACCTTATCAGGCTCAGGTAGTACGGATTAATTCTAGCCTGGAAAAATTCGTCGAGATCTTCGGCTACTTTTTTATCAATACCGAACTTTTCTACAAGCTGATCGACAGTATGAACACTGTCTCTTATCATATGCTGCCACAGTTCCATGACTAACCCTCGGTTTGTTTATGGTTGACTAAAAAATTTCCCGAAAACAATAAGGTTGTCTCCGGCAGAGTAAAAATCATTTATCTCAGCGACAATCGAATAATTATTTCTGAGATAAAAATTCCTGGTCCGCATATAACTTTCTCTGGAAGACGTCTCAGCCAGCAGCCATCTTCCTTTGCGCTGTTGAACAAACTCTTCTGCATGTTCCAGTAGTTTTTTACCGATTCCTTTCTCTGTGGCATTCGGATCGGCAACTATCCAGTACATATCGAACACAGCATCTGTTAAAGGTCTTTTGCCGGTACAGTGATATCCAAAAACCTTGCCATCTTTTTCGTATACGTATATATGATAATCATCCTGGCCCGGGTTTTTTTCTGCAATATTCACCAATTCCATTGCAACTTCGACTTCCTGCAGGTCAAAGTTCGGTATCCTTTTCAGAATTTCTTCCAGTTTTCTTGAATCACCCTGCTTTAACCTGCGTATCACTTTTTTTCCTTGATAATGCTAACTGTGAAATACGATATAAAAGTTCAGGGTACTCAATACCAGCAGCCATGGCTGCACGTGCAAACCCCGAATCCATAGAAATATCAGGGTTAGGATTAACCTCGATGACATACGGTTTATAATTTTTATCAAGTCTTAGATCCACACGGGCATAGTCCCTGCAGCTCATAGCATCGAAGGCAGCTAACGCAATTTCCTCAACTTTCTTTAACAATCTTTTATTCAGCTTTGCCGGACACTTTGGATTAGTATACTTGAAATACATGCTTTCCTTCATCCACTTCCCGTCATAGGTAACTATCCTGGGTAGTTTTCCGGGCAGACCTTTGAAAATAATTTCTGAGACAGGCAGTACTGTTCTTCCGAGTATTGCAGCATTGAGTTCCCTGCCTTCAATATATTCCTCAGCCAGAACATCCTGTTTGTATGTTTGTTGAAGGAATGAAAGATGTTTTTGCAGGGAACGAAAGTTTTCTACTACTGAAAATTCCGAAATACCGATGCTTGCATCTTCATTAAGAAGTTTAAGAATAAGAGGATAGGTAAGTTTTATATCCTTTGCAGTAACTTTTTCCGATTTCTTAATTATAAGAGATTCAGGAGTACCTATACCGAAAGATCTGAGAATATTCTTTGTCCGGGATTTATTTAGACAATTTCCCAGGCATGAAGGAAGGTTTCCTGTATAATCAAAACCAAGCAGTTCAATCAATCCGGCCATACAATATTCGTAAGATGCTATCCCTTCAACAGACTCGACAAAATTGAAGACAGCATCGGGCTTGTAGGCAGTAATTTTTTTAATTGTCTTCTGAACATCACGGTCTATAGCCAGCGTACGGACATTGCTGTAGTATTTCCTTAAAAAGGCTCTGACTTTAGAAATCTCTTTTTTGAATCCTTTTTCGGAAAGATCATTCTGGGGGTTCTTATCCCCGGCAGGTTTTCCATTATAAACGGAAAAAATACTAACAGGGGCATTATAGCAAATCAAAATTTTAGTATTTGATATCATACTAAGTTATATCTTTTGGCAGCAGCAAAAAGAACTTTATTTATCATATCTTTATAACTAATACCGGCAGTTCGCGCGGCTTTCGGATAACATGAGTTTTCCTCAGGATTAGGTAAAATTCCCGGGAGGGGATTCACTTCAATAATATTCGGAACACCCCGATCGTCCAGCCGTATATCGATCCTGCTCCAGTCTCTGCAGTGTAGTACATTATAGGTCCTTAATACATTGCTTTTAATCGCCTCCTCAAGCTCAGACGTAATTTTCGCTGGGCAATCAAATACATCGAGGGGGTTTTCCTTAGTATCAAGGATCCATTTCGCTTCATATGAATAGATCGGAATGAAATCTTCAGGGAAATCTTTGTAGTTTATCTCAACAATTGGAAGAACTACTGCGTCAGCTCCGTTTCCCATGACTGCTGCTGTGAATTCTCTTCCCGGGAGGAACTCTTCAACTAAAGCCGGCTGACCGTATTCAAAAGTTATCCTTTCAACTTCCCTTAACAGTTCTTTTTTATTTTCCACAAAGGAGGTTGAAAAAATACCCTTACCGGAACCTTCTGAAACAGGTTTTACCATTAACGGAAATTTCATGGCCAGCCCGTTTACCATTGCGGGACTTTCCGCAATGATGAACCTGGCGTTGGGGATCTTGTGATATGATAATATTTCTTTTGTGCGCGCCTTATCAAGACACGTAGCAAGCGTCAGCGGGTCAGACCCTGTATAAGGAATGCCGAGCATATCGAGTATTGCAGGAATCTGTGCTTCGCGACTGACGCCGTTGAAACCCTCGGCGATATTAAATACAATATCGGGTTTCATTTCTGTGAATTTCATATAAGCATTATTATCTGCTTCAATCATATTCACACTATGAAAACATTCAATCGCACCTTTAACAGCATTAATCGTGTCCCAGGTATCCCACTCTGCAAAAGTATCTACAGACTTTTTCTGAAGTTCTTCTGGTTTGTTTGAATTTGGGGGTACTATTTCTTGGAAAGTTTCACTTTCTGGTTTGACGTTAAAGGTTAATGCAACGTTCAACTTCACATTAAAGAAAGAAGAAGATAAAATGTTTTCTCCTTATAAAAATTTTTCAAGCAAATATAACTATTAATAACTCGAAGTCAACAAGTTTTGATTAACATCAAAAATATATTTTTTGATACGAAAACTTTTTTAAAGAACATCTGAAATATTTTTTTAATTCGCTCGAACAAATTTCAAACAAAAAAAATTATTAATCAACTTTTTTATTCAGCAGCATCATTTAAATATTTTTCAGGCAATCTTTATGTACTCAAGCTGGTTCGGGTAATCGGAGGAAAGAACTTTTTTGATCAGCTTGTTCTGTTCATTGTTAAGGTGAGGATCGACGGCAACTATTCCGAACGCGGTTTCTTTGGAAGACAAAAGAAGATCTGTATCTTCGATGAGATTAATATATCTGAATTCGGGAAACCCGCTTTGTCTTGTTCCGAATATATCTCCCGGACCACGGAGCTTCATATCAACTTCTGCAACCTTAAATCCATCCAGGTACTCAACCATGGTTTTCAGTCTTATCCCTGACTTGAATTTTTCCAGCTGCGACTGGGAGAGATATTCATGATCTGCAGGAAGGCGTTCACTTGCAGCAGCATACCTGTCTTTTGTAACCAGTATGCAGTAGGCCTGCTTTAATCCGCGTCCAACTCGGCCCCTCAGCTGGTGAAGCTGCGATAGTCCGAATCTTTCAGCATCATTGACGAGGACAATGTTCGCATCGGGTATATCAATGCCTACTTCTATTACCGTGGTTGCAATCAATACATCGTATTTCTTATGAAGAAATTCCAGCATAACTGATTCTTTTTCACGCCACGGCATCCTGCCGTGTATGAGACCAACATTTAATTCCTTAAGAAAGGTTGATTTTAACTCATTATAATATGTTTCGGCAGCTTTGAGCTCCAGCTTCTCCGATTCTTCAACCAGAGGATAGACTATAAAGGACTGGTATCCCTCTTTTTTATTCTTATCGATGATAAACCTGTATATATCGGGAAGTTTTTTTTCTCCCCTTAATATTGTCTTTATTGGTTTACGGTTTTTCGGCATTTCATTTATAACTGACACATCCAGGTCTCCGTATAACGTCATTGAAAGGGTGCGCGGGATTGGCGTAGCACTCATTACAATTACATCCGGAGTGATCCCTTTACTCAGAAGTCTTCCTCTCTGTGCAACACCGAATCTGTGCTGTTCGTCAACAATCACAAGTCCCGGGTTATTAAATTCTACATTCTCTTCAAACAGAGCATGGGTGCCGATGATTATATCCGCTTCTTTAAGCTCAGCAGCCTGTTGTTTTTTTGCCATAACAGATTTACTCTGTTTTCCCAGAAGCAAAGTTACTTTAATATTTCTCTCTTTATGAATTTCCGCTAATTTGTTCATCATCTTCGAAATATTTTTTGCGTGCTGATCGGCCAGAATTTCTGTCGGGGCCATCAATATAGCCTGGAAGTTATTATCAACAGAGATCAGCATTGAAATGAGAGCAACGATGGTCTTACCGCTTCCTACATCTCCCTGCAGCAGCCGGTTCATCGGGAATTCCGATTCCATATCTGATTTTATTTCGCTTAAAACATTCAACTGTGATTTTGTAAGTTCAAAAGGGAGAGTTGAAAGAAAATCTTTTACCAGGCTTGTTCTGATCTTAAATGAATGTCCCTTTTGTTTTATTTTATAATTATGCTTTCTGAGAGCAATCACGATCTGAAGATAAAATAATTCCTCATATTTAAATCTTTTAAGCGCTGTATTCAGTTTTTCCTTTGACTGTGGGAAATGATAATTCTTAACCGAATCTACAATACCCATCAGCTGGTTTTCGCTGATTATGTAGGCGGGTAAAGTCTCTTCCAGGAAATCGGCATATTTCTCAACTGCGGAGGAAATAATTTTTCTCAGACTGAAATCGCCTATGGCAGTGGCCTTAAGTTCCTTCGGGATCCTGTAAAAAGGAATAATTTTTCCCGTGTTAAGCATGCTGGATTCGTCAGCACTCAGCCGGTCGAAATCAGGATGTGTAAATTGGAGGTTGCCATAATTTGAAATGGATGGTTTACCTGAAACAGCAAAATAATCACCTTCATCAAACACATCATAGAGATACTTCGCACCCTGGAACCAGACACATTCAAAATAACC
Source organism: Ignavibacteriaceae bacterium (assembly GCA_035260565.1). GTDB lineage: Bacteria > Bacteroidota > Ignavibacteria > Ignavibacteriales > Ignavibacteriaceae > DATFVA01. The sequence goes on from DATFVA010000126.1 coordinate 11,425, forward strand.
TGTTGAATCTCTGAACTGGATCTTCATTATTTCTTTTTTATTAAATCTTCTTTTTTCCCTGTCCTCAACCCTGGCAATGATTGTAAGCTCCCCGCTGTATCCATTCAAAATGTAACCGTAGGCTTTGGCTGCTGTAAGTGTGGTTGTTCTGTCAAGGTGACGTGAGGGGAAATAAAAAAGCAGGTCTTTTATAGATTTGATCCCGATTTTCCCGAATGCTTCGGCACGTTTCGGCCCAACTGATTTTATGAATTGAACAGACTGTTCGCTTATTTTTACATTCTGAGAAATCATCGGGATTAAAATAAATAATTAAGATTAATCATTCACTCCGTTATAATTTTTATATTTGCAAAACTTAAACAATAGA
>DATFVA010000127.1:0-10790 GCA_035260565.1 Ignavibacteriaceae bacterium
TCAGTTTTAACAAATCCCAGCATATATCTTTCAATTTTATTAATCTAATTTATAAAATTTCCGGGTGTACATTCAAGCGGGAAAGAAATCTGGCATCCAGATGCTGTATTAGGAATTAAAAAAAAGCCCGGCACTAAACCGGGCTAATATTAAATGAAGTACAATACTACTTTACGAGCATCATTTTTTTAACCTGTGACATTCCATTGCCTTCCAGTTTATAGAAGTACAAACCGCTGTTCAGGTCAGAAGCATTAAAATCAATAGTATGGCTGCCGGATTTCATAAATCCATTAACCAGTACGGCAATCTCCTGGCCCAGTACATTATAAACCGTCAATCTTACATTTCCATTTGATGGTACGGAAAAGTTGATTTTAGTTGTCGGGTTAAATGGATTAGGGTAATTCTGTGAGAGTTCAAACTTAACCGGGTTATTTACTTCAACTTCAACGACTTTAGAAAATTCAGATGATCCATCAAAATCAACCTGTTTCAGTCTGTATGAATAATTTCCTGATTCAAGATTGTTATCAACATAAGAATATTCATTAGATTTTGTTGAAGTTCCATTACCGTTAACAAAAGAAACGTTGGTCCATCCGGAATTTGAAGTTTTTCTCTGGATCTGGAATCCGCGGTTATTAGTTTCTGTAGCGGTTTTCCAATTTAAAGTGACTGAATTGTTATTTACAGAAGCTGTAAATGAAGATAATTCAACTGGAACTGCATCACTCCAGGTTGCTGCAACACGTATTCCATCAACAACTAAATTCTCATTCGCACTGTATTTTCTGAAAGAAACTGCTCCGGGATTAATATCTGTAGCAGCTGCATTGCTAATAGGCCCAATGGTAGGAGAAGCCGGTTCACTAGGCGGAGCACCGCCGTCAAATACATATAAACTTACCTGATCATTATTAACATCCGGGAAGATAGTATATTTGAGAACAAGCAGATATGTTGTGCCTAAAGAATAATTATTTGAAGTTACAACAGCAGCTTCTGTTGCAAAAGACAACCCAAACTCCAGGTTTGGATTTGTACCTTCCAAAAATATTCTGCCTCTATAATCGAAGGAGTATGGGTTTGTCGCGAAGTGAATAAAATATCCATTAGGGTTATCAGTAACATTAACCATAAAAGCCATATAGACGCTATCAGCAGTCTGAGAATCAAACATCCTATGATCATCTTCGCTGTTACCTGATAACAAGGCTGCGTTTCCAATTCCGGAAGAAGGATATCCAGGGAAAGTAAGGTTACCGTTATTCACTGTAATAGGATTAGTGCCGCCTGCGCTATGAGCAACCCAGCCATGCGAGGTTATATTATCACCTGCAGGAAATTCGAAATTTTCATAAAATGGCAGCGGTACTGAAGTGGAAAAAGATCCCATCATAACAGTCGGGTGGAATGAGCAATGATATTCATAAACACCTGCCACTGCAACCACATATGAATAAGAATCACCGACACCGCTAAAAGTATGATCCCAGCTTACTGCTCCTGCCGGAACCGAAGTAGATGTGGTTGTATGAGTTCCTTCAACTAGAGTCCAGATAATAGTATCACCGACAGAAATATCAAAAGACACCGGAGTGAAATAAAAGTTTCCCACACTGACACTATCAATTGTTGCAGAAGAAAAACCAGCAAATAAAATTGAAATTAAAGCCGACAGTAAGTATTTTCTCATAATAACTCCTCTATAAATGATTAAAGAATATTGAATTCCCTGAAAAATCAGTGCATTGAAATTACTGCATATTTAAGTAGTCCGCAAGCTATCAGTATTATTTTATAATTAATTAATATTGGATTAATGTGCATTTTTTAGTGGTTTTCTTACTGAAGGTTCGTTTAAGTAATTAATATCCGAGAATGCAGCCGGAACAGGATTTTATGAAGTAAGATACATAAGTTTATTTATCAAATGCTCATCTTAAAGGAACCATTTGCAGATACATTCTGTTTTTATATTATGACTAAAAAAATTGTAATTACCGGTGCCAGCGGTCTGATTGGTTCAAAGCTTACATCTGAACTTGCTGCGAAAAATTACCAGGTTACTATTTTTACGCGCGACCCCTACAAAGCTAAATCCTGTGCTCCTACAGCCGTAAATTATGTTCAATGGGACTATCATAATCCGGGAAAGTGGCAGGATCATTTCGAAGACACCTATGCAGTTATTCACCTTGCCGGGGCAAGTATTGCAGGAAAAAGGTTCACTGAATCTTATAAGAATAAGGTACGGAACAGCAGAATAATAAGCACGAGGAATATAGTAAAGGGAATAGCTGATACAAAGAATAAACCAGCAATTTTTCTCTGCGCTTCCGGAATTAATTATTATGGAGACAGCAACGATAAGATTTTAATGGAAGAGAGTTCAGCGGGTAATGATTTTCTGGCAAAGGTATGCAGTGAATGGGAATATGAAGCTTCCAGAGCTGAAGACCTTGGACTCAGAAGAGTAAGTATAAGGACAAGTCCGGTCCTGAGTATCAAAGAAGGAATGCTGAAAACCCTGCTGCCCCTATTCAAATTTTATCTTGGAGCTTCATTAGGCAGCGGAAGGCAATGGTTTTCGTGGATACATATTGATGATATTGTGAAGACTTACCTTTATGCTCTTGAAAATAATTCTATATCGGGGCCTGTAAATGCTTCTTCCCCGAATCCTGTGAAGATGGATGAGTTTGCTAAACAATTCGGAGGAGTACTTAATCGTCCGGCGATCTTTAAAGTTCCAAAGTCTGTTCTGAAAGCTGTTATTGGTGAAGCGGCTGACTTTATCACAGCCAGTCTTAGAGTTATTCCCGCCAAACTTCTGGATACAGGTTTCGTTTTCAAGTTCCCCAAGCTTCACGCTGCTCTTGTGGACCTGGCAGGCAGCAAAAGATGACGAACTTGTTTATCAAATATAAACGCTGCACCACTCGAATAATTGAAAAAACTTAAATTCTATGTTTAATCCGGACAGTCCTGATTCGCTTAATAAAATAAGCAGTTTTTTTGGATGCCTCAAAAATATAATTTATATTTAAAAAAGGTTTCAATTAAAATAAGATCAATGATCTTTTTACTTAAATTTGCTGTTTAACTCTCTAGTAAAAATATTTTATGATCATCAAACATACCGGGGAATTTGACCTTGCCTATAGGTTTATTAATGAAACGAATCAGAACATATTTCTAACCGGCAAAGCGGGTACGGGCAAGACAACTTTCCTTAAATATCTTCGTGAAAATACACTTAAAAAAAGTGTTGTAGCGGCACCTACCGGTGTAGCAGCAATTAATGCAAGGGGGGTTACTCTTCATTCATTATTTCAACTGCCCCTGGGGATAATTATTCCTGAAGCAAATCCATTACAATTTTTTGACGGCCGTGTAAGTAATCAATCATTTATTTCAGGGATCCATTATAACAGGGAAAAACTTGATCTGCTGCGCAGTATGGAACTACTGATAATCGACGAGGCAAGCATGGTTGCCTCATATATGGTTGACGCCATTGATTCTGTTCTCAGATATGTGAGAAGGCAGCAGCACAAGCCATTCGGCGGAGTTCAGGTTTTATTTATCGGCGACTTATACCAGCTGCCGCCGGTAGTTAAAAATGAGGAATGGGAGATACTTAAGAATTATTATACGTCAATTTTTTTCTTCAATAGTTTTATCCTGCGCAATAATATCCCGATAATTATAGAACTAACGGAAATTTTCCGGCAGAAGGACGGGAAGTTTATTGAGATACTTAACGGAATCAGGAATAACAACCTGTCTAATGAGGGTTACAGTATGCTGAGCAGCAGGCTGAGGCATGACTTTGTTCCGAGAGATGATGAAGAATACATAACACTTACAACTCATAATTTTCAATCAAATGAAATAAATCAAAAAAAACTGAACAGTCTTTCAGGCCGTCTTTACACGTTCAATGCTGAAATAAAGGATATTTTTCCCGAACACAACTTCCCTGCTGAAAAAGCACTCAGACTTAAAAAAGGTGCCCAGGTAATGTTTCTTAAAAATGATACTGAAGGAAAGCAGTACTTTAATGGGAAAATCGGGATTATAACGAAAATTGATGAGGAGTCGATAAAAGTAAAGGGCAAGGATGATTTCCAGGAAATCACGGTTAAGAAAACTGAGTGGCAGAATGTGCACTATAAGATAGACGCTGATACAAATGAGATTACAGATGAAGTCCTGGGATCTTTTTTTCAATATCCTTTACGGCTTGCATGGGCAATCACTATTCATAAAAGTCAGGGCTTAACCTTTGACAGGCTAATTATTGATGCTGAGAGAGCTTTCGCCACAGGCCAGGTATATGTAGCCCTGAGCCGCTGTACTTCGTTAGAGGGACTGATACTTAAAACCCCTGTCCGGAGGAACTTCCTTGGTGCACATAAGGATTTCAAAGAATGGCACAGCGAAAATAAAAATGAAGATCTCTCATCGATATTCATTGAATCACGAAAAGCATATATCCGTGAAGAGATATTAAATATTTTTACCTGGAAAACCTGGTACTATGAACTTAAGGCCTTAAGTGTACTGCTTACAGAGAATCGTGAAATAACAGGGGATGCATCAATAACCTGGATTGAAGGATTAATGAATAAACAAAGGGAACTTTACGAAGTTTCCGAAAAATTCAAGCAGGTAATTAACCGGCTGAACATGAAGTCGGATATTGAAGACAATGATATATTGCGTAAAAGGCTGAATGACGGTTCAAATTACTTCTACGATGAAATATTAAACTGGATAGAATCTTTTTTAAACCATCCGTTAATTATACGACGAAAACAATTAGCATTAAAGATAGATGAACAGCTGCTGAATATAAACCAGATTATGGAAGAGATTTTATATAAAATTGAATTCTGCAAAAATGATTTCCTACCCGATAAATATTTAATACACAAAAAATCCTTTGTACCGAAATCAAAAATTATAAAAAGCACTTACTCAAAAACCAGCAAGTCCGGAAATACCATTGCAGAGACTGTTGCCTTATTCAGAAAAACAAAAAGTATACCGCTGACCGCTGAAATCAGAAGCCTTACAGCGGGTACAATCGAAGGACACCTTGCAAAAGCGATAAGACATTCTCAAATTAATATTGAAGAAATTATATCGATTGATGAAGTAAAAAAAATATCAAAGTACTTTGCTGAAAGCTGGGAGGATACGAAGCTGGCTCCCATAAAAGAGAAAATTCCATTCGAAGTATCATTCGGTATTTTAAGAATGGTGCTCGCCTGGCTTCATAAAGAAGAAAAGTAGACGGGGTGCTGTTGAAACAGCTATACAGATAATTTCGTAAGAGGTACTTCGCAATTTTATAAAATAAAATCTTATTTTGGGATCTTATTAAACATCGAATATCTTTTGAGGCGCCGTATGAATATCTCAGGCTTAGTGTTTTTATTCCTGCTTATACTTTCTTTTTCATATTAATTCAGCACGGATATTTATTCCGTGCTGATCTACTTGAAATATTATTTGCCCTCTTTTACTTCAATAATATCGTCTGGTATAAGGCCGTGTGCTTCTTTGTGAACGCGCAGTGCTGATTCTTTATCGGGAGCTTCCGAAAGACAAAATACTGTGCCATCTTTATCATTATACCAATACTTCAGGTATTTCACATGATATTTCGACTGTTTTTCAAGATCTTTTTTATGAGCTTCCGCAACTGCTTCAGCAGTCAAACCATCAACACCTTTATGAACATCCATGAAAAGTGCCATAAAGTCCTCCTACATTTATAAATTAAATATTATAAAAAATTAATTCCATAATCGATTGATTATTTCAACTCGGGAGTCATTTCACCTGCGCGTCTCGGCGGCATAGGAACAATTTGTGAAACTTCCTGCTGATATTTCCTGTATTCATCACCATGGAACTTTACAAGATCACGTTCTTCAAGCTGAATTGCGACGAGTATATATCCAGTTGTAGCAAACGCGAATAGCAGGTGTCCAACTGTCATATGAGGGGCAGCCCAGAACGCAATTATAAATCCAAGCATCAGCGGATGTCTTACCACTTTATAAAAGAAAGGCCTAACAAAATGAGGCTTTGGCATTTCCTGGTTTTTAAGATTCAAATAAACCTGCTGGAGTCCAAACAGGTTAAAATGGTTAATAAGGAATGTTCCGAACAGAACAATGAACCAGCCGGTGAAAAAGAGGGCAACCAGGAATGAACCTATAATGGTTCCCTGAATATTCCATATATCGACAGTTATAGGCCGCCAGTAGGCAAAAATCAGAATAAGTACAAGACTGGAAAACAGGACATAAGTACTGCGTTCTATAGGTTTAGGGACAAATTTTGTCCACCACTTTTTAAATCCCTGTCTTGCCATTACACTATGCTGCACAGCAAATAAGGATAGAAGCAGAATATCCACCAGCCATGCTCCTCCTGAAGATCCCTGCATTCCGGTGTCGATAGTTTTAGGAACTACGAGGTTTCCGACAAACCCTATAGCATAAAGAAATGTGACAAAAAATACCGAATAACAAAGAATCCCATAAAGGAAAAAGAGTAAACGTTTCATACTAACCTCCAGTATACTTTTTAATTAATGATTCCGGGTTTATTTTTCTCACCTATATAGCAAATAGATTCCAGATGGTATTCTTCACCTTCATCTTCTATTACCGGGTCATATTTCTGTTTTGCTCCTATGAAATCAAAGCCGTTATTCCGGAGTAAGGATCTCCACTCATCAGTCTCATAAAGGTTAAATCCGAATTTAGAAAAAGGCATTGCCTGCGTGCTTTCCTTCGATCTCAGACCGGAATAAAATTTACCACCCGGTTTGAGCACTCTGTTAATTTCTTTCAGATGTCTGCCAGGGTGATCCCAGAAATAAATAACGTTATTACAGAAAACCTTATCGAAATATTCATCCTGATAAGGGAGGTCATTGCTGTTGCCTCTATGCAGTTTCAGTCTGCCGGTTTTAATTTCATTTTTGTTATTTTCAATTGCTGCTTTAACCATTTCAGTTGAATAATCGATACCGTTTATTCTGAGGTTTGGCGACCGGGAAAAGAGCTTACTGAAAAACTTCCCGTTACCGAAACCTACTTCCAGGATATTTTCATTTTCCCTGAGGTTCATTACATCGAGCACAAAATCATAAAGGCTGTTATTGATAACATTCATCTTTGCAGCGATCTGTTCGGCCATCTTTCCCGAAGGTTTCCTCAACTGGCCGGCAATGGTTTTCAGATCTGGCTTATTTACGATTTGCATTTTAGTGCTCCTGTTGTTCTATTCACAGTTTTCATCTTCAACTAGAATATCAACCGGAAAGGGTGTTGTAACTATCTTATAAACCACTGATGTTTTCTTTCCGAGCTCGCATAAAAATTGCTTTTCTTCACTGGAAAGTTCCTGACCCTTTATCCGGAGTTTAATCTTTATGTCTTCAATAAGATTACCTTTATCATAATTCAATCCAAACATGTATCTAAGGTCGAATCTGCCTTCTATTTCCGATTCTATATCTGTAAGGGTGATACCCCTGGCCGAAGCAAGGCAGACGATCGAATTTGTTAAACATCCTGCAAGTGCGTTCAACAGGTATTCAACAGCCGTCGGACCATTATCTTCGCCCAGCAGAACAGCCGGCTGATCAATTTCAAAAATAAAAGGAGAAACGCGCAGGTCATCTTCTTTTTCTGCTCCGTAAAATCCTTTAATTACAGAACGGCTATGTCCCCCGTTCATCCAGGTATTATTGACCCGGAAGATAAAATTAGCCAGTGAAGGTCTCTGCTTAATAGCCTCCATCATTTTAATCAGACGGGTATTGTCGATTCCGTTTAATCTATCAGACATTTTACTTTTCCATTCTATGGGGTTAAATGAAGTGAAGCATATAAAATGCCACCGACTTTAATTATCAAAATCTTCGTTATTAGAAGAAAGGGGATAAAGGTGTATGACGAAATTTCGAGCATTACGAATTTTCGTTATACCATTTTATGCATTTCGGTGAGCAGAGATAGAAATTAAAGGTTAAATAATTAATTGAAGCGGAAAATTATTTATTTTTTCAATCCCATTACTTTTATTTTAGAACTTAATGTTGTAGGAGGTATCCCCAGGAGTTTTGCTGCACCATCTCCGCCGGATATTTTCCAATTAGTTGATCTCAACGCGCGGATAATATTTTCTTTTTCAATTTGTTGTAATTCCACCTGAGAAAATATTTTATCAGGCTTCACATCTTCCCGGGCAACCTGAATCCTGCCGCCGGAGTCCTCAGGCAGAATATTACAAAGGTTTAATTTCCCGTCTTTGGAGGTAATCATTGATCGTTCAATTATATTCTGGAGTTCACGGATATTTCCCGGCCAGTTGTAGGAGAGTAGCCGTTCACCTGCCTCCCATGACAGCTTTGGGGGATCCATACCTAACTTCCTCGAAAATCTTGTAATAAATTCATTTGCCAGTTTGATGATATCATTACCTCTTTCCCTCAAAGGAGGAATGTAGATAGGAAATACGTTCAGTCTGTAATACAAATCCTCACGGAATTTACCCTGCTTAATTTCATCTTTTAAATTCCTGTTGCTTGCGGCAACTACTCTGACATTTACCTTTTTTGTCTCAGAACTGCCAACCGGTTCAAACTCTCCATCCTGCAAGACTCTTAGTAATTTAGACTGAAGGTCGGGATGCAGATCACCTATTTCATCAAGAAAAATAGTACCCCCATCAGCCAGTTCAAATCTGCCTATCCTTCTTTTTGTAGCACCGGTAAAAGCACCGCTTACGTGTCCGAAGAATTCACTTTCAATCAGAGAGGAAGGAATTGCTGCGCAGTTCACTTTTATAAGAGCTTTATTTCTCCTGCGTCCCGCCTTGTGGATTGCTCTGGCGGCCAGTTCTTTTCCAGTACCGGTTTCTCCCGAAATAAGGACCGTGCTGTCGGTTTTTGCAACGAGGCTTATATCCTTAAGCAGCTCCATAACAGGACGGCTCTGACCAACAATTTCATCGAAATCATTAAGAAGTTTAAGCTCCTCTTTTAAATATTCGGTTTCAGCTTTTAATGAAAATATTTTTTTTTCAGCTTCAACCTTATCATTTACGTTACGCAGAATTACGGTATAGAATATTTCCTTGCTACTTTTATTAAGGGATACCGTAGCTTCTGCAGGAAAAGTTACACCATTCTTGCAGTTTATATTCAAATTGCCGGTTATCCAGATATATTTTTCTCCCTCTTCCAGGTTCTCAAGTTCCTTAAGCGAGCCGATAAATATATCCCTTCCTTTTCCCGATAAAAGTTCAAGAAAATTTCGTCCTATTACTTCCTCCGGCTGACAATTGATGAGTCTGACAGCAGCAGGGTTCATCATTGTTATTTTAAGATCATGGTTTATTTCCACAATTCCATCCATTGTGCTATTAATAAGCCCCCGGAGTTTAATTTCCTTTTCCTGAATTGCTTCCTCCGCTTTCAGACGCCGGAGCTCGGCAGCTGCACGACCTGCGAAGATTTGAAATATAGCTTTGCTGCTGGATTTAGAGGGCATCGGTTTATCGTCTATAACAGCAAGCAAGCCAAGGGTTTCACCATTAACTCCCAGGAGGGGGGCGCCCATATAGCTGACTACTTTAATACCAAAATCAGGGGAATCGGGAAATAAGCCGGAAACGTTTTCTTTTATATGAACAAACGTTTTCTGATCGATAACATTTTCGCAAGGTGTTCCATCGATCTTATATTCGAAATCCCTGATCCAGTGATTCCGGTAGCTGAATGCGTGAGCACGAAGAAGACGTAAATCTTCGAAGTATTCTGTAACCCAGGCTCCGGAAGTATCGAGAACACCACAAAGATTCTTTACAAGAGCAAAGAAAAAATCAGAACCAGTCTGGCTGGAAGTACCTTCAAGGATCGACCTTATCTCATAGTTTTCCTGACTATTATCCATTAAACCAGCTATATTATTTATTATGTCACCTCAGACGATTAATATAAACACGATTAGAATGTTTAGCAAGACTTAATTCAGATAAAGAAAGGTATCTGTGAGTTTTGAAATTGTTTCCGGGTCCGGGCCATTATGCTATCGGAAAAATATAATTCTTTTAAAATAAAAAACCCCGTTCATTTTGAAACGGGGTTTTATAAATTAAAATTTGGCAGCGACCTACTCTCCCACACACCTGCGCATGCAGTACCATCGGCGTGCCGGGGCTTAACTTCTCTGTTCGGAATGGGAAGAGGTGTAACACCCGGGCTATAACCACCAAAATTTAAACTTTTCAAAAAAACAAAAGAAAGACTGAAAGAGCCAAGCCCAAACAAAAAGAGAGCTATCGTATGAATAAAAATTTAACGGTTAAGCCTCACGACTTATTAGTACTACTCGGCTGAATGTGTTACCACACTTACACCTGTAGCCTATCAACCTCGTCATCTCCGAGGAGTCTTTAGTCCATAAATGGAGGGATACCTCATCTTGAAGCGTGCTTCGCGCTTAGATGCTTTCAGCGCTTATCACAACCGAACATAGCTACCCAACGATGCCACTGGCGTGACAATTGGTGCACTAGAGGTTCGTTCACTCCGGTCCTCTCGTACTAGGAGCGACCCTTCTCAAGTATCCTGCGCCCGCATAGGATAGGGACCGAACTGTCTCACGACGTTCTGAACCCAGCTCACGTACCGCTTTAATTGGCGAACAGCCAAACCCTTGGGACCTTCTTCAGCCCCAGGATGCGATGAG
>DATFVA010000128.1:0-6974 GCA_035260565.1 Ignavibacteriaceae bacterium
AAATTAACTTTGGAGAGATCCTGAAATATAGAGTCCAGGAAAAACTCAAAACATTTAATCTTAAGACGACTATAGTCGCAAAGAATATTGGTTATGAACTGCGCTGCGCCGATCCGATTCCTTTCGATATGGAGTATACCAGAGATTTAGGATTCTCGGCTGCTCAATTTATGCTGAACGGCGGATCAGGAGCTATGGTTTCGATACAGAATGGACATTTCGTGCCGCTTTACTTTAAGGATATACTCGATCCGGTTACTAAAAGAACGAAAGTAAGGATGGTTGACCCATCTTCGGAATCATTTTACATTGCCCGCCGTTATATGCTAAGGTTAAACCAGGCGGATTTCGAAGATCCTCATGAACTTGCCAAATATGCTGCAACCTGTGGTATCTCACTTGATGAATTCAGGAATCAATTCTATTATCTTATAGAAAATGACAGGCTGTACAAAAACCTTGAGAATGGAAAATTCATGCTTGCAGCTACTGAAACGAATAAAGCTTTCTCATCTGAAAATAAAGAAGGAAATGATCAGGAGGAAGTGAACGGAATTATACCTCATTAAGTTAAAGAGAATCTGCCTGCCGGTTTATCAACCATAGGTTGGTTTATCAACCGGTAGGTTGGTTTATCAATACCTTTCTGCTTGCAAATTAGGAAAGGCAAGATGTAAACAGAAATACAAAATAAACATTGTTCCATTTCAACTATTCCATTATTCCAGACATCATTTTAAGCGGTTTCAATCCTGGCCATAGACTCTGAGCTGGCTCTAAGATCCCGTCGATAGACCAGAGAAGAAAAGTCTGACTATTTTTTATTTTCCCGCTCAGATTTCATAACTCTCATAAAACAGTAAGAGGTGAGGATGATTATGCATCCCCATGCTATTGAAATAAAAATCACACCTTCTGTTGATAATCCCATATTAAACCTTTGCTTTTATTAAAATTATCTCTGCAGCTCTTCACCTGTATGATTTGACCACGCCTTTTTAACCATAAGTATAATCAGCAGAGCAATTATAAACATCAATGCACGTGAGCCCCATATGTAAGGGATATTTTCTGTCTGGACATTCGATAATAGAAAAATGGGGATTGCGTCGTTTATTAACCACCAGAGCATAATAACAAAAAGTACCAGCGGAGTTATGTATTTCATAATGTAAAAAAATATTCTCGGAATTTTGAAATCACCTCCGGCATTCATTTCGTTCCAGGCTTTTTCAGAACCGTACACCCACATAAACAGAACTGTTTCGATAAATGCAAATACAACAAGACCGAAAGTACCTGCCCAGTAATCCATCTCATCAAGGAAGCCGAATTTCAGGAAGAAAACAACAAATTGAACTGCAATCAAAACAGTCACTCCCAGGGTAATAACGGCTTTCTTCCTGTCCATCCCAAACTCGTCCTCAAGGAATGCAACAACCGGCTGACCCATTGCAACAGAAGAAGTTATCCCGGCAAAAAAGAGGAGTAGAAACCAGAGAAATCCGAATAAAGCACCTAGAGGAATTTTTTGAAAAATAAGCGGCATCGAAACAAATCCCAGATCAAAGGCTCCACCCTGGGCAAATGCCTTTGTAGCATCCAGTCCGAAAAATGCGACTGCAACGGGAATTGCTATTGAGGCACCCAGAACTACTTCTGCAAACTCGTTTGTGGCTGCCGTAGTTAATCCCGATAATGCAATGTCGTCTTCGGGTTTAAGATAACTTGCATATGCATGTATGGTTCCCATACCGACAGAAAGGGTAAAAAATATCTGTCCTGCGGCCGCAAGCCATATAGATGGATTTGATAGTTTTGAAAAATCGGGGTTCCATATAAAGGCAAAGCCGTTTTCTACGCTGTTTGCAGGAAAGGCGGGATTAGGAGCGCCGAGAGTGATAATCCTGACGGCTAGTATAACTCCGAATATGAGTAATAAAGGCATTGCTATTTTTGCAAGCTTTTCAATTCCTCTTGAAATTCCTTTGAACAGAATCCAGAAATTTAATCCGAAAGTTATAAGCATCAGTATGTAGGCTGGAAGAAGGTTGCTGAAATGTGTGCCGGTTTCCCTTCCCTGGTAGCTGTACAAAAAGTTGCGCATTGTGTTAGCGGTATTCTCATCAAAATACATCCTGGAAACGGAAAATATACTGTATCCAAGCGTCCAAGACTCTATATAAGTATAATAGATCAGTATAGTCATTGAAATGAAAAGTCCTAGGGCCCCGAAATATTTTGCGAGCTTATTTTTCCATATCACATCAAACATTCCGGGAGCGCTGCCATGCCTGTATTTACCTCCATGACGGCCGATACCCCATTCTATCCACATCAAAGGGATGCCGAGAATAAGGAAAAAGATAAAATATGGGATCATAAAGGCACCGCCGCCGTTTTGGGCTGCCTGCACCGGAAATCTAAGGAAATTTCCGAGCCCGACCGCATTTCCTGCTACTGCCAGGATGAGGCCGATTTTGGTTCCCCATTGCTCCCGCTCTCCGTTTTCCGGCATTTAACCTCCGTAAAAGTATGAACTGTAAAATTTTGAAGTAGAATATGAAAACTTTAATAATTAATATCAAATGAATTTCCATTTTATTTTTTTAAAATTTATATTTTTGAACACCTGATTTGCTTGTAATGTAGCCGTTTTTATATGACGTGAGACACCTGTCTGATAAATAAATGATTAATTTGTTAACTTAACACCTGATTTTAACAACAGTTGAGGATTACATAGATGGCAAAAAATTTCGTATCTAATAAAGACGAAACTGCAAGAATGTTTGAAAGTGATTTTATGGAGACGTTCTCCCGGGTTCACTTTTCAGTTCCGCTGTTTATCTATATTCCGGTAATCTTCTTTTTTCTTTACAGATCGATTTTTTCGTATGAAGAGTCTGTAATCAGCATCCTTACTTTAGTTATACTTGGTATTTCGATGTGGTCTCTTGCAGAATATACACTTCACAGATTTTTATTCCATTTCGAATTCAAGTCTGAACTCGGTGCCAGGGTTCACTTCATTTTTCATGGAGTGCATCACGACTATCCGAATGATTCAAGAAGGTTGGTAATGCCTCCATCTATAAGTATACCCCTTGCACTATTATTTTATTTTATATTCACTTTAATCCTTGGTACCATGTATGTGGCTCCGTTTTTTGTAGGATTTATTTTGGGATATCTCGGCTATGATATGACGCATTATGCCGTGCATCATTACAATATGCATAATAGAGTATGGCTCGCAATTAAAAATCATCATATGAAGCACCATTATATGGATTCGACAAAAGGCTTCGGTGTAAGCTCGCCAATATGGGACGAAGTAATGGGTACAAACTTTCCGAAGAAAGAGAATTCATAAATTATAAATCATAATCAGATGCTAAGTCCATCATCTCCCGATTCGTCGGATCAGGAGCGTAAAAAAATATTATTGGTTGAAGATAATACTGAAACCCAGCTGATCCTTAAGATCTATCTCAGGGATTATTATGATGTTGAGATTGCTCAGACTGCAGCAGAAGCTTTAAAGAAAATAAGAAAAAATAAATATGCATTGATAATTCTTGATATAAATCTTCCCGGCGAACTCGACGGAAATGATGTTATTAAGAAAGTAAACCATGATCCTGAATATGTATTAGTACCAATCCTTGTCGTTACCGCCTATGCTTTAAAGGGAGATAAAGAAAAATATCTCGCCATGGGAGCAAAAGGATACCTGTCGAAACCAGTTGAAAAGAAGGATATCCTCAGAATTGCTAATGAATTAGCTGTTTGATATAATACCGGAATTCTGCAGTTTTGAAACTAATATAGGTACTCTGATAACTCTAAAACTCCAATATTCCAAAACTACATCTTTCAATCCAATCCTTGTCCCTGTTGCATTATAATACATCCCTTATCTAATTGTCTCTGTTTAGTTCAGAAAAGCACCTTAAGGCATTTAATATTAAATGTTTAGGCACATTTATTACCGGCATAATATTTGGCATTTTGTACAAAAACCTTCGTGGTACATGCAAAACAATTTACAACTAATATCCTCCGGGATAAGTTTAATTGATGAGGGATGGGGCGGACTTTATAAAGGTTCAAACTATCTTCTGATCGGCGGACATAAATCCGGCAAAACTAATTTTGGAATGAAATTCATTCTTGAAGGAGCAGTGCGAAAAGAGAGAGGCCTCTATTTTACAAGTAAAACCAGGGACGAACTCACAGTATTGGCGGAATGGATGAACCTCAACTCTCAGCACTTTATTGATTCCAGGGTAATTACTACAGTGAGAGTGATTCCTCCCGATAAAGATAATCTTTCAGGAACACCCGACCAGGACCTTGTTGATTATTTTGATGATGTCATCGATATGATCGATGAGTATTATCCGTCACGAATTGTTTTTGATGAGATAACACCTTTTATCAGGTTTAAGGATTCAACCTTGCTTGAACTTATTCTGGATAAATTTAAGCATAAACTTGAAAGCCATAATATTACAAGTATAATTATTTCCTCAGAACCTGTAACAGATGCAATGTCTGCTCTTCTTCAGCACCTTGCAGATGTCAGCAACGGGTTGATTTACCTGGATAAAGAGATAAACGATTTATATGGCACAATATCCCTCCTGCCGTATATTGAACATAAATCGGGAGAGCTGAAGTCGAATTATGTTTTTGATAGCGACAGAGGTTTGAAAATTGATCTTTCGGTATTAAATAATTTAGATAAAAAAAGGCAGGTCAGGTTATAAAGTGAGGGCTATTAAAAATAAAACCGGTTTTGAAAAATCATCTACTCACCCGAAAAATACGGTATCCGGAATAAAATGAAAAAGAAAATACAGCTGGTTTCATCAGGTATCACAATCGTGGATAATGCATGGGGGGGATTCTACAGAGGAGGTACTTATTTACTCATAGGACCAAGGAAATCCGGCAGAACTCTGCTCGGCCTCCAGTTTGCAAAAGAATGCATAAAGCAGAAAGAAGTCTGTCTCTACTTTACAAGTGTGAGGCCCAAAGATTTGATGATCCAGGCAGCTTCAATTGACTTTGATCTTCAGCATTATATGAACCAGAACCAGGTGATCGTAGTACGTGTTGCACCGCCGACGGATCTGCAGGAAGTTGAAAATACAGATGAATTTCTTGTTGAGTATTTAAGAGATATTGTAACTGTAGTTGAACAGTACCAGCCTAATAAAATGATTTTTGATGAACTAACCCCTTTCATAAATTTCGTAAATCTTACTCTGCTTCAGGATGTTTTTATTGAAACTACTGAGGCTATAGAGAACGACAGCATTACAAGTCTTTTTATCTTAGGCGACCCTGCAACTCCCGCCGCAAACTCTATTGCAGATACCCTGGCATTAAATTCCACGGGAATTCTTTACTTAAGCAAAGAGGAACAGGCGGAAGGAACATCGGGCGGTAAAATCACTATTACCCCTAATATCGGTCATACACAGGGAAAGTTTAGTGCGAATTATCATCTTGAACCGGATAAAGGAATAATTGATGATTATGCCGGTAAAAAGAAAAAAACCGGCTCAACAGCAGTCACTGAATCTGGTCTGCAGTACCAATCGCTTGCTGAACTCGATATACCTGCGGAGAATTATTCATTTACAAATTTCTATAACCTGAATGATTTCCAGCTGATCCTTAACAACCAGATTGCTCTTTACAGGAGCACAGGCCAGGTATTTACCCTTGTATCATTCAGGCTGGATCCTGAAAGTGAAAAACAGGGCTTGCTGACGATTAACCAGTTGATGAATACTATACGGCTCTCTGCTGATAAAAAGGATAAAATCTGCCTCATTTCAAATAATGTCGTGGTGATGGTTACTAAAGAAGATACTAAAACTATCGGCAAATTTATCAGCCGGATTCAGGGTAACCTGCCCGGAACCGAGCCGGAATATATTGAAAAAGTTATTCCGTTAATTTCTGTGCTTGCATTAAGGGTGGATGAAACCATAAAAAATGCGGAAGATATGATAAACAGAATCATTTTAAATTCACATACACATCGTCAGCTTTTCCTCTGACATAATATGAAATGAATATTCGAAATGTCATCTGCTTTATTTTCTTTAGTTTAAGTTTGTTTGCCCCTGATTTAGCTGCACAGCCCCTTCCACATACCCAGGACCTGAAAACAGAAGCTCTGTCCCACATGAAAAACGGCCGGTACGGCGAAGCAATTAATTTATTAAATAATTATATCTCTGCACGACCCCAGCAGGCTGAAGGCTATAATCTGAGAGGAATAGCATATGAACATAGGGGGCAGTACGAACAGGCAGTTTATGATTTCAGATCTGCGCGAAAACTTGAACCTCAGAACTCCGATATAAATGACAACCTTAGTCGTGTAACAGAAGCATGGTACAAGCTTATTTATAATGATATAGAAGGCTATAAAAGAGAGATTGCTATCGATCCTGCTAAAGCGGATAACTACCTCCAGATAGGAATGTCATATAAAAATCTGGGGGAATGGGTTGAGGCTGAATTATGGTATGATAAATATCTCTCGATGGCGCAGGCGTCACCGGATGAAATTATCAGGTATACCGAGATCCTTGCTAAGAATAATCATATAGCAAAGGGTGAACCGATATTAAAAAAATATACAGGAGCCCACCCTGATGATCAGAGACTGTGGTCGCGCTATGGTTATTTCCTCTTATGGCTGGGTAAGACCGGATCTGCCATAAATGCTTTTGAAAAAGCCCTTCAGTTGAAACCCTTCTTTAAAGAGGCAATGGACGGCCTTGCAAGGGCAAAGGGAAATGGATATATATATACGTTTAATGATACCGCTAGTTATAAATATTATAAATACGGAATAAAATCCGGAGGCTATGCAATTGACAATTACTTCAGAAGATTAAAAAGATTTCCCGGGGATAATGAAACAAGGATAAAGCTTATCACTG
>DATFVA010000129.1:0-13218 GCA_035260565.1 Ignavibacteriaceae bacterium
ATTTGAAGATAGATGAATAAACTGATTTGAATCTCTCACTTTGGGTTTTACGAACTGAGATGTATTCCTCTATACTTTCCCTTACCCGGCCTATGCTGAAATATTGTCTGTCAAAATGCAGAAACTGGATTTGTTTGTAAGTAGAGGATTAAGTTTATTGACACAAGGGAAATGAATAGGTAAAAATATTTTTCCTGGTAATTTTTGACTATAGATATTATTTTTATTAAAATTGCAACTAAATCAGTATAAAAATAATATATGTACTGAAGAGCAATAAAATAATTTATTTAAATGGGATAGGGAGAATTAGAATTTAGAAAGTATCAATTTTTATTTTACATATAACTGTTGTCTTTTTAAGGGACTCGCTTTATACGTTTAAGTATAATACATTTTTAATTTTATGATTTTTGATTGACAACCCTGGATTTTCCAAATTTATAATAAGACTATATGATGGCCCTGAGATGTTGTCTTTGGTTTAACTGGATTCCTTTACCAGGTAAATTATCCTTGGCTTATAGACAAAGCCCGGATATCAGACACTTTAGAGTGTTGCGGGGCGCGTTGAGGGGCCTCTTTATAAAAAGATACTTTTATTAACCTATACCGTTAAATTTCATCAGATTTAATTGGCTTATAAATAAGGCCCTTAAATGTTGAAAAATTTCATATACAGGAGTGAAAAGAACTCTGCCTTACTGGCACATCTCTTTCCTGTCAAAAACCAGCCTCCCGAAAAAAATTCGGGGAAATATTCATTCATTCTGCTTTACCTGCAATGGCTAACATCTTCAGCCGCAAAGCACTTTAAAACACTACCCAATCTAAATCATAATACACACAGGAGGAACAGTGTACATAAACTTAAAAAGGTTTATTCTGGTAATTTTCCTCTTGTCTCTTCTGCTCATACCTCAAAATGGTTTAGCTCAGAAGGACAAAGTACAAAATAAAGTAACGTACGGTATTAAAAGACAGGATAGAAATTTTGATGTAAAAGGGAGTATAGGAAATGGTAATCAAGGAAACCTTGCACCTAATTCAGTTACTTATATTAATGAAAATTTTGAAACCGCTTCAGTAGTAACGCCCCCCGCAGGATGGACACAAAATATTATTCAGGGAGTCCAGGGTACAGATCTGTGGCACTTTGATAATCCGGGAAGCAGAACCCTGCATTCACCTATTACTCAGCCGGCAGCTATATTTGATAGTGATCATTACTCTCATGATTCCACTCCAGAAAACGTGGCACTGGAATCTCCCGGATTCAGTCCGCCTGCTTCATCATCGGTAATGCTCGAATGGGATCAATATTTTTTAAGTGGTGCAGGAGGAGCGATAAATGTTGAAGTATGGAACGGAGCTACATGGAGTGCCGTATACACATCCAATATAACAACTCCAAATCCAGAGCATAAGTCTGTGGATATTTCTGCTGCCTCAGCCGGTATTTCAGATGTCCGGGTTCGTTTCAGGTGGACAGGAAACTGGTCGAAATTCTGGATAATTGATAATATCCTTGTGTATGAACCGGGTTTAATTCCCGATCCTGCAGTTGTAGTTTCGCCTGCCGATGGTGTTTTCGATGTTGACATTAATACATCCCTTAAGTGGATATCCGGGGGAGGTAATGGGCCGACAGGTTACAGGCTTTATTTCGGTACCGACGGAGAAGGTGTTGTGCCTCCGTCAAATATAGAAAATAATACAGATCTTCAGCTTGTAGTTGAATATACACCATCGGCCCCCTTATTATATGCTACAACATATTACTGGATGATAGTGCCGTATAATGATAATGGGGACGCAGAGGGAAACGAAATCTGGTCGTTTACAGTAATGGAAGATCCGCCGGTAACGATTTTCCCATATTCAGAAAATTTTGAAGGTTCGTACCCTCCCATGTATTATATAAGGTATACTGGATTGTTGGCAGACCCGGTTACTCTAACTTCAACGAGCAGCGGATGGGTGCAGGATGATTGGCGGAACCAGAGTTCACCGGTAAATAAAGCTGCCTCATTAAATATATCCGGAAATAATATCAATCATTGGCTGACTACAACGCTGCTGGATTTTAATTCTGCGTCGGACTATCAGCTCGAATTTGATCTGACTTTAAATGCTTCAGGAACTTCAGACCCTCCTGAAACTTCAGGGAGTGATGACAGGTTTGCAGTTGTAATCTCAACAGACAGCGGTAAAACATGGGAGTTATCAAACATATTAATGTTATGGGATAATACAGGTTCTGATAATATATTTAATAACATCAGTTCCTCAGGAGAACACATTACCATCGATCTCTCTGCATATGTGGGAATGGTTCAGATTGGTTTTTATGGAGAGTCAAGTTCAGCCAATGCAAATAATGACTTAATGATTGATAATATCGAAATTACAGAGCAGCCTGCATTAATTCCGGTATTTTCAATCGATCCTCCGAACATTAATTTTGGGCAGGTTGCTGTAGGAAATACGTCTGTGCAGCACGTTACAGTGACGAATTCGGGGAACGCAGATCTGATAATAAATAACATTACATCGTCTGATCCTCAATTCACATTCTCACCGGCTTCTTTCCCTGTTACTATTATACAGGGAGAGCACCTAATATTTGATATAGAATTTACCCCGGCTGAAATAGGTAGTCAAACTGCATCTCTCGAATTCACACATAATGCAGCCGGCTCACCCGATACCTATTCCGTCCAGGGAATCGGTGCGGATGAGGGACCGACATTAAGTATATCGCCTTCAACACTGAACTTCGGTAATGTCGGGGTAAATACCTCAAATGACCTGCCGCTTACGGTCAGCAATATTGGTCTGACTAACCCTCTCAGTATTACAGATGCTTCAATAAGCGGAACAGGTTTTAGTGTTAACCCGGCATCTGCCAATATTCCCGCAGGAGGAAGCCGGATATTCACTGTGACCTTTAATCCCGGATCTTCAGGCTCATATTCCGGGAGCCTTGTATTTATCAGCAACGATCCTGCTTCGCCAAACACAATTCCTTTAACAGGAAATGCATCAGAGGGGAAGGGGCTTAAATTCGGAAATAAAATTGTATATCAATTAGAAGATGATTCCTATACCCAGACCATGAATCTAACAGGACTTGATCCCCTGGGCGAAAAAATTCAGGCAATTCAGTTCAGACTGACTGTTAACAAAGCGACTGATGATAATACAATTCTGACTTTTCAGAATATACAGAAAGGAACGGATGTTGCCGACGCGAACTGGGTACTTGATTATAATTTGTTCAGAGGGCCCCTTACAGGAAACGGGGCATCGGTTGATTCTATTTACGTTCTTCTCTACAATCTTGATCAGCAAAATGGTTTAGATCCTGCGGTAGATTACGATGATCTTCTGACAGTAAAATACAGAATTGCCGATCTCCCTGCTCTAACTGACACGTTGAAGTCATCTGTAAAAATCACACATGCATCTGCAACAACTCTTGATGGTTATCCTGTTGATATCTCTTCAATTGATAATAATCTGACGGTAATGGCCGTAAATAGAATATCATCACTTGGTGATGTTAATGGGGACGGGTATCTCGATATTCTCGATTTGATTCTTGTCGTTGATCATATCGTTGGCAGAGATTCTTTAGAAGGTGATTTTTTCACACGGGCGGATATTTCTCCATGGACACCCGGCACACAAGAACCCGAACCTGACGGAATTGTCAATGTTCAGGATCTGTCACTTATGCAAAATATAATACTTAACGGTGTATATCCCAACGATCAATTGAATAAATCCGGCAGTAATCAGGGTATATTAAAAATAGCGGGGGATGTCGATGCCAAGGTCATTTTATATATCAACGGTGAGGGAATATCAGTATATATTGACAGTAAAGTAGATATAAGGGGGATTCAAATAGAATTAAAAGATGTGAATGGTAATCCTTCCGATATGTCAATTAGCACTGAACTTGGCCAGGGGTTTTATAAAAAAACGGCTGATCTGCTGAGAACTCTTTTATATGATCGGCTTGCGGATAGATATATAAAAGCCGGTGAACATTTCGCGGCAGATATGCCTTTCATAATAAAAACACCTGAAGATATACAAGCGGATAAAATAATCCTTGTGGGTATGGACAGACGTAAATTAGAAAAGATCACCATCGAAATTATATACGGTAAGGCTCCGGAATTACCTCTTGATTATATTTTATTCCAGAACTATCCAAATCCTTTCAATCCGTCTACGACCATTAAATTCCAGGTTCCGCAGACTAGTGATGTAACAATTAAAATCTTCAATATGCTTGGACAGGAAATCAGGACACTGTTTGCAGGACAAGTTTTAAGAGGAACCCATACATTTCGATGGGACGGTTTAAATAACTCAAATGTTAAAATGAGTTCCGGGACCTACATATATCGTATGATTGCCGGCAGCGGAAATGAAGCTTCAGGATCATTTGTGCAATCGAATAAAATGATCCTGCTGAAATGAAATTACTGACACAGAGATCTACCGTTTCTGACAGGGCTCTGCCTGATTATTTTAAGTATTTCATTCTAATGAACGATAATTAATCACAAATTAAATACGGGAGGTAGTGAGTAAAGGTAAAATTATCTATGAAAGATTACCCGGATTCAGCCAATCCGGGTTTTCTTTTTAGTAACTGTTCGCGAAAGTTTCTATACTCGCTCTGCTGATGTGTAATTATCTTTCCCGCGACTGCCAAAGTTTGCTTGTCTTGCCTATATCGTGTAATTTTAATGATTAAATTTTTATCCGTATATGAGGAATAAATGACCAGGTTCGTGGGTGTGGATTACTATAATATTGAATCTTTGTTATCGGAAGAAGAGATCCTGATTAGGAATACTGTGCGTGAGTTTGTATCTAATGAGGTTATTCCTATAATTGAAGAGTTTAACCGTAAATCGGAATTTCCCATTAACTTGATCCCGAAGATGGGGGAGTTAGGCCTGTTTGGTTCTAATCTTCCCCAGAAATACGGCTGCGCGGAGATGAATAATACGGCGTATGGACTGGTGATGCAGGAGCTTGAAAGAGGCGACAGCGGACTGAGAAGTTTTGCTTCTGTGCAGAGCGCCCTTGTCATGTATCCTGTTTTTACTTTCGGCAGTGAGGAGCAGAAGGATTACTGGCTGGCCCTGCTTGCATCAGGTGAGAAGATCGGATGCTTCGGACTTACTGAACCGGATTTCGGATCCAATCCCGGCGGCATGGTTACAAAAGCTGAAAAAGCCGACGGCGGGTACCGCCTTAACGGCGCCAAGATGTGGATTACAAATGGTACAATTGCAGATCTGGCCGTTGTGTGGGCCAAGCTTGATGGTGTGGTGAGGGGTTTCCTTGTGGAAAAATCATTTGAGGGGTTTACTGCTCCCGAAATGAAGGGAAAACACTCCCTGAGAGCCTCTGTTACTTCTGAACTTATTTTTGATAATGTTTTTGTGCCGGAGAAGAACATTCTGCCCAAGACGCAAGGACTTAAAAACGCGTTGATGTGCCTGAACCAGGCTAGGTACGGGATTGCCTGGGGCGTGGTTGGTTCTATGATGGCCTGCTATGATGCAGCTTTGAATTATTCCATTTCCAGGGTACAGTTCAGTAAACCGATAGCTGCTTACCAGATGACTCAGGAAAAGCTTGTATACATGGTAACGGAAATTACCAAGGCGCAGCTCCTGAACCTGCAGCTCGGAAGAATGAAGGATAAGGGTACTATGAAGCATACCCAGGTGTCGCTGGCTAAAAGAAATAATTGCGAGAAAGCACTCGAGATAGCAAGGATATCAAGGGAAATTTTCGGTGCTAATGGTATTCTTGATGAATATCCTGTAATGAGGCATTCGGCAAATCTTGAATCGGTTAAGACATACGAGGGAACACACGAGATGCATACGCTGATTGTAGGCGAGGATATTACCGGTTTCGCGGCATACGATTAATAAATAATATGAAAGAAGGTTTATGAAAGAATCTGAATACAGCATAAGGGAAGGTTTAACTTTTGACGATGTCCTCCTTGTGCCGGGGAAATCTTCAATTCTTCCGAGGGAAACCGACCTTGCAACGGTTCTGACCCACGATATTAAATTGAATATTCCGATAGTTTCAGCGGCAATGGATACGGTAACCGAATCCGCCCTTGCTATTGCACTGGCGCGTGAAGGCGGGATAGGTATCCTTCATAAAAATATGTCGATTGAGGATCAGAGTACTGAAGTTGACCGCGTTAAACGATCAGAGAGCGGTATGATACAGAACCCTGTTACTCTGCGTCCTGATAAAACGATAGGCGATGCGCTCGATATAATGAAAAAATACCGTATATCGGGAATTCCTATCGTAAGCAACGGGGGAAAGCTTGTCGGGATTTTAACTAACCGCGATCTCAGGTTCGAGCCTAACCGTAAGACGGTGGTAAAGGATATTATGACTACGAAAGGATTGATAACGGCTCCTGTGGGTACTACTCTTGAAAAAGCTGAAACGCTTCTGCAGAGATATAAGATTGAAAAGCTGCCTGTAGTTGATGATGACGGCATACTGAAGGGCCTTATTACGTTTAAGGATATTCAGAAAAAGAAGAAACATCCTAATGCCTGTAAGGATGAGCACGGCAGATTGAGGGTGGGAGCAGCTGTGGGGGTTACAGCCGATACAATTGAAAGAATAGAGTCTCTTCTTAATGCCGGCGCGGATACGATAGTTATAGATACTGCGCACGGCCACTCCATAGGTGTTCTGAAGATGGTGAAGGAAGCAAGAAAGAAATTCAAATATGCACAGTTAATTGCAGGCAATATAGGGACATATGAAGCCGCACTTGATCTTATAAATTGTAAGGTCGACGCCGTTAAGGTGGGCATTGGTCCCGGTTCAATCTGTACTACAAGGGTAGTTGCCGGTGTGGGTATTCCGCAGATAACTGCTATACAGGATGTTTACCGTGCCGTTAAATCGAAGGGAATACCGTTGATAGCCGACGGAGGCATTAAGCAGACGGGCGATGTGCCTAAAGCACTTGCTGCGGGAGCAGATTCGGTAATGATAGGCGGTTTATTTGCCGGCGTAGAGGAAAGTCCCGGAGAAACTATCTTATTTGAAGGCAGAAGCTTTAAACATTATAGGGGAATGGGCTCTCTTTCGGCTATGACGAGAGGCAGCAGGGACCGTTATTTCCAGGATATGGAAGAGGATATTGCCAAGCTTGTTCCGGAAGGAGTTGAGGGAAGGGTTCCCTATAAAGGTTCACTGTCAGACACTATACTGCAGTTAACCGGAGGATTGAGGGCTGCTATGGGTTACTGCGGCGTAAGCAAAATTAACCAGCTTAAGACAAAAACAAAGTTTATTAAGATAACGCTCGCAGGATTGAAGGAAAGTCATCCTCACGATGTAATTATTACAAAAGAAGCGCCTAATTACCATTCATAAAATGATTATGAATTTATGCATATTTTAAAAACTGTAAAGCGAAACGCTGTTTCGCTCTCTGTAAAGCGAAACGCCGTTTCGCTTCATGCAAATGTAAAGCGCAGCCCTGTTTCGCTCCTTGTCATTAAAAAGGGAGTTCTATGTTCAAGGTACTGGTGATATCGTACTATTTTCCACCGATGGGCCTTAGCGGTGTTCAGCGGACATTCAAATTTACAAAGTATATGAAGCAGTACAACTGGGAGCCTGTGGTTCTTACTACAGAATCTACTGCCTATTATGCACACGACGAATCCCTGCTTAAGGAAGCGCAGGCCGCGGGGATAAGGATAGTACGTTCAAAAGGGAATGAGATCAACTCAAAGCTTGGTAAGCAGGGGACTGTAAAGATTCCGCCGGAGTGGATAAGGAAATTGTTGAGCAGGCTGAGTGCTGTGTTCTACATCCCCGATAATAAGAAATCGTGGAGTGTGAAAGCTCTTCCGGCCGCAAGGAAATTGCTGAAAGAAGAAGAATTTGAGATGATCTTTGTCAGCGCTCCGCCTTTTTCTTCATTTGATCTTGCCGTTAAACTTAAAAAGGAATTTAACCTTCCCCTTGTAATCGATTACAGGGATCTGTGGTACGGCAATCAGTTTTCATTTTACCTGACCCCGCTGCACAGCTACCTGCACAGGCAGATGGAATATGCTGTGTTAAAAGCAGCGGATAGAATTATAGTGATCAACAGGCGGATGAAAGAAAAGATTATGAAAAGGTACGGGTTTTTAACTTTTGAGGATGTTTATATAATTCCCCAGGGGTATGACCCGCAGGACTTTCAGAATATAATACCCGAAAAAAAGAATAATAATAAAATGAGACTTACTTATTCGGGGCTCTTCTACGAATTTATTACTCCGAAATATTTCCTGCAGGCTTTTAAGCAGCTGTCGCTTGAAAGACCCGATATTGCAGCTAACATTGAACTTCATTTTATCGGCCTTCTGCGCAATGAAAACCGGAAACTGGCCCGGAAGCTTGATCTGCAGAGCTTCGTAAAAGAACACGGCTACCTTGATCACAGGGATTCCCTGGTTAAACTAATGAGCAGCGATGTTCTGTGGGTAATGGTAGGCGACCGTAAGAATGCCGACACAGTATCCACCGGTAAATCATTTGAATATTTCGGTACCAGGAAACCTGTAATTGCTTCGGTACCCACGGGAGCCTTAAAAACTGCGATGGAAGAATACGGCGCTGCATTTATCACCGCTCCTTATGATGTAGAATCGATTAAGAACGCCATTATGACGGCTTATGAGATGTACACTAATAACAGTCTTCCCGTGCCCAATGAAGAATTCATAGAAAAGTATAGGAGAGATTATTTAACCGAACTGCTGACCAAGCAGTTTCAATTCTTAATAAAAGCAGAAATTTAGATGAATGTACTTGTACTGGGTTCGGGGGGAAGAGAACACGCACTCGCCTGGCGAATATCAAAAAGTAAGTTGTTGAAGAATTTATTTATAAGTCCGGGAAATCCCGGTACGGCAGGTATAGGAAAGAACGTTGAGCTTGAGCCGGGGAAGCAAAATATTGCTGAATTTTGTAAGACAAATGATATTGACCTCGTGGTTATTGGTCCCGAGCAGCCGCTTGTAGAGGGACTTGCAGATTTTCTGAGATCTGAAAATATTAAGGTATTCGGACCGGACGGCAAGGCTGCAGAAATTGAAGGGAGTAAATCTTTTGCAAAGGAATTGATGCAGAAGTATTCTGTCCCCACCGCTGCTTATAAGGAATTTGATAATACGGAATATGGGGATGCCTCTGTGTATCTGAAAGATTATAAATTCCCGGCCGTAATAAAAGCAGACGGACTTGCTGCGGGCAAAGGAGTGATAATCTGCAATAATTTTATCGAAGCAGAAAATGCCCTGAAGGAGATTTTTGTTGAAAAGGCTTTCGGCGGGGCAGGCAGTAAAATAATAATTGAAGAATTCCTTGAGGGTGAAGAAGCGTCGATACTCGCCGTTACCGATGGGGATGATTATGTTCTTCTGCCTTCATCGCAGGATCACAAAAGAATAGGGGAGGGGGATACGGGAAAAAATACAGGCGGAATGGGAGCTTATTCTCCGGCTCCGGTTATAACTTCCCGGATACTGAATGAGATTGAGTCAAAGATAATCGAGCCGGTATTAGAGGGAATGAAGAAGGAGGGGAGAAAATTTTCAGGATGTCTGTATGCGGGATTGATGATTACTTCAGAAGGACCGAAAGTAATTGAGTTCAACTGCAGGTTCGGCGACCCCGAAACTCAGGCCGTGCTTCCGCTTGTCGGCGGCGACTTTCTTAAGCTGTTGTATTCAGCGGCATCGGGAAAACTGGATAAGAAAGCGGTGAACTTTCCGGGCGGTACTGCAGTCTGCGTTGTTGCTGTTTCCGGAGGCTATCCCGGCAGTTATAAAAAGGGCCTGGAGATACTTGGCCTTGAGGATACAGACACGGCTGAGCTTATTGTATTTCACGCCGGCACATCCCGGAAGGAATACCGGATTATTACTTCGGGCGGACGGGTTTTAGGTGTGACCGCCGTACTTAAGGAAAATGATCTTCAGAAGGCACGGACGTTAGCTTATGGTGCATTAAGCCGCATAAAATTCAAAGATATGTACTATCGCCGTGACATAGGAATAAAAGCCTTAAAAAGAGAGTCTTGATTTTTTTAACTCTTCATTTTTTCCCTCTATTATTTTAGTTTACAGAAAAGACAGTTTTAGAAAATGACCCCGCTTCATGTACATTCCAATTATACGCTTCTTAACGGTACCTGCCGGATAGAAGAGCTTGTTGAGAAAGCCGTAATCAATAGTCTGAAGTCAATTGCTTTGACGGATACTAACGGGATGTACGGTTTAATAAAATTCGGCAAGGCTATGATTGAAAAAGGGATCAAACCAATCTACGGCAGCCTGATAGACCAGCCCGGGGATGAACGTGTTTATGTTCTCCTTCTTGCAAGGAACAACACCGGGTACGAACAG
Source organism: Ignavibacteriaceae bacterium (assembly GCA_035260565.1). Classification (GTDB taxonomy): domain Bacteria; phylum Bacteroidota; class Ignavibacteria; order Ignavibacteriales; family Ignavibacteriaceae; genus DATFVA01. Next base: position 10,497 of record DATFVA010000129.1, read on the forward strand.
TTATGTAAAATTATAACTTCACGAAAACTGAATGATGATTTCAGTCTTCTTACTCTGATGAAAAACCCGCCGGAAAATTTATTTATTATTACACCGTCAATCCAGCTGCTTGAAGCCGCCGGGGACAGGGAGAATATTTACGCCGAGCTGATAATAACGGAAAGAAACAAAGTTCAGGCAAGGAAACTTTACGCATATGCAAAAGACAAGGGGATTAAGTTAGCCGCATCCAGTCCGGTCTATTTTCTCAATCCATCGGATTATGATCTGCACAAGGCCGTAACAGCAATCAGGCTGAATACAACGCTCGATAATGTACCCGGCGGCGCATTGGCAGACAACGAATTTTTCTTTAAAGAGGCCGCACAGCTGCAGAATATTTATAAAAATATTCCCGATGCAGTAAATAACACTGAATTTATTGCCGGAAATTGTAATGTGGATCTGCATCTTAACGAGTACAAATTCCCGAAGTTTGATGTCCCGTCCGGAACAGATTCCGCTGCGGTTCTGTCTGAAAAATGTAATGAAGGTCTGCAATGGAGATATTCACCGGTCAGCCCTGCGGCTGTCGAACGGCTAAAAATGGAACTGGGTGTAATACAGGAAATGAACTTTACGGATTACTTCCTGGTTGTATGGGACATAGTTACTGAAGCAAAGAAGAGAGGGATGATAACTATCGGGAGGGGTTCTGCTGCGAACAGTATTGTGTCGTATTGTCTTGGTCTTACCGATGTTGATCCCATCAAATACAACCTGTATTTCGAACGTTTTCTGAACAAGGGCAGAAGCAGTCCTCCCGATATCGACATCGATTTTTCCTGGAAAGAAAGAGATGAAATAGTGAAATATGTTTTCGACAAGTACGGCTACGAAAATGTTGCTATGATCTCAACAACCGTAACATTCCGGGCACGTTCTGCATTCCGGGAAATTGCCAGGGCTTACGGACTTACAAATGATGAGATCTCAAAATACAGCAAGTATATTCCGTGGACGGATGCGGGCAACCTGTCGGAACTTTCAGTTATGTTTCCCGAATCAAGGTCACTGAATTTTGAGATTGAGCCGTGGAAATCGATCGTGGCGCTGGCTTCAAGACTTGCCGGGTTCCCGAGGCACCTGAGCATTCATCCCGGGGGAATATTGATTACACCGAAGCCGATAACAAATTTTACAGCTGTGGAATATGCAAAGAATAAGGGACTTGGATTGATAATTACGCAGCCGGATATGTATTCAATTGAAGATCTCGGACTGGTTAAAATAGATCTGCTCAGTCAGCGGTCACTCGGTGTCCTGAGGGATATAATGGATGCTATATCGAAGAATAGCTAAAAGTAGGATTCGGGTTTATCTATATGAATATTTTTGGATTTAGTGAGGGCGAGAAAATCAGAACCGTAAATAGCTATCCAGATAAAACCAAGGAGAATAAACAAGTCCTCTATTATCTTTAACAACCCCACGCGTGTTCCGTCTCTGGTTCCGAAACATCCGCAGTCGATATCGAGGTTTCTTGCTACTGCAGACGCGATTGCAGCAATAAAAATTATCATCAGAATGCTTCCCAGCAGTGCGTTTTCCTTTACAAATATACCAGGGACAAGCAACAAACCGATAACGAGTTCGAGCCAGGGAATAATAAGAGCGAATAAATTTAATGTTTCCACAGGAAGGATCCTGTAGTTATAAAGTGACTTAGCGAAATAACTCACATCAATTATTTTTAGTGCAGCCGAATAAATGAAGAGTCCTCCAAGAACAAGCCGGATAAACAGCAGCAGGTATTTATTGGAAATAAAACTTTTCATTTAGTTGAACTGAATGTTTACATCAGAAGTAACAACAGGATATTTAGCTTTTTCCCATTCCTCCCAGCCGCCGAAGAATACGAATACTTTTTTATATCCTCTCGCAAAAAGTTCATTTCCCAACCTTATACTCATATCGCAGTCTGCACCTTCACAATAAGCTACAACCGGATCGGACTTGTCAATTTTATCCAGCCTGCCGATATATTCGTCGATGGAAAAATAGGGCAGGTTTATAGCCCCGGAGATATGACCATCTTCAAATTCCGCCGAATCGCGCGCATCTATAAATAATATTTTATTCCTGTATAATTCATACGCCTGCGCAAGCGATATAAGTCTCGGCTGGTTGAAAACATCCTTTGTTAAAACGCTAAGGTTCACACCATCATCATCTTTATGTCCGGCATCAGGAAGCTGGACATCATCTTTGGAGGCGAGGTCCGAATCAGATTTATATTTATATTCCGGAAGCATGTCCTCATCAACTTTAACCTTATTTTTCTCGACAGCTATCTTATTAAAATCCTGTTTGATAGTGTCGCTGCTGTTTTCTCCGGAAACATCCGTGGCCGGAGGGGAAGATACTTTTTCATCAGGACCGGCAGCCTGAATTTTATTCTCATTGATTAAAGGCAGACCTTCAGGCTGCAGGTAATTAACAAGGAGTGCAGCAGCCGAGGCAAAAAATATTATAAACACGATTTTTAAGAAAGAAAAACGCATAAACGACTCAGGTTATTACAGTTATTTATATCCCTCAGATATGCAGGTTCAGCGGTAAAAAGATAAGGCTGAATAACAATTAAACTAAACTGAAGTGAATTTAGTTATTATCATTTTTAAATCAAATAGAAAGAGCAGGTAACCTAAAAATTAATAATAATGCAGATTACAGCTTAATT
>DATFVA010000130.1:0-2488 GCA_035260565.1 Ignavibacteriaceae bacterium
AAACGGTTATATTCTGACAGTCTTCCCTTTTCAAAAAGGAACCTTGATATAGTAAAGGACATAATGATTAATGATAAGGGAGTTAATTACATTCTCAGGGGCAAAACAGGGTGGGCCGGAAGTACAGGCTGGTATGCAGGATACCTTGAAGCAAATAATGATACTTATTTCTTTGCGAATAATATTGAAATAGTTAATGATGAGGATGCAGCGGCCAGAATCGGGATTGTCAGGGAAATCTTTAATAATATGGATCTTTTAAAATAAAAAAACGGTGTCCCGGCAATAGGCCACCGCTTTTTTGTGTGAGATGAAGAAGTAGTACTTCTAATCAATTATTCTGAAACTATTATCATCCGAAAGCTTTTTCCCGAAATGGTCTTCGTACATCTTTTTATATTTTTTGTACAGGTCAGAGGGAACTTCTTTTCCGTTAACTTTCATACCATTCTCATCAAGATCCAGGTTTAATTTATCACTCTCATCCCTAAGCAGGTTATCTTTCACCATTTCCTTTTTAATCTGATCGATGAACTCATTCAGCTTTTTGATTTTTAAATCCAGACCATTAAGATTTACTTTGAGGTCGCCGAGGTTTTCATCGAGATGAGCCATTGCCTCATCGAGTCCCGTTAAATCAATACTGATATGGCTCAGTTCACCCCTGCGTTTATCCATTTCATCATTTATCTTATCGAGGTTCTTATCTATGTTATCCATGTCGATATCTACATGTACATCAAGTTCTTTATTAAGATTCTCCATCTCTTCACGGAACTTATCGGAATCGAAATCAATTCTTATCTTTTTATCTTTCAGTTTGGATAGCTCCTCTGATAATTTCTCCATCCCTTCTCTGAATTCATCATTATCAAAATTAAATTCATATTTATTGTTTTTCAGTTCCTCTTTCATCTTCTGCATATCGTGTTTGAAATTACCCATATCTGATTTGAAGTCACCCAAATCAATAGAAATATGGCGAGATTTTTTGTGAAGCCTGTCAAGCCTGTGATATATCATATCTTTATAATCATCGATCTCATTGTCGGGAACACGCTCGCCGTCCTTATACAGTGAAGTGATTTCACCATCATCAAAGTTCACTTCCCAGCGGACACTACTGCCATTTTCATCATTATTGAACGAAAATGTCTGATCCGTTCTGTTATTTAAATCCGTCTGTGAGACTGTTCCCCGGTTAGATGTACTGCAGCCGGTCCCCATAAATAATATCACCGCAGGAATAACAAGCAGTGTAAGTTTTTTTATTGTAGAAGCTCTCTGTACCATTTTACTCTCCCAAATAGTTCGCGAATGCCGGTTTTCTGAATATTATGACGGACGGGGAGTGATTATGTTTCGCTAAAAGTCCGGTTATTGGAGAAACGTACCAAATGAAGGATAAACGGAAAAAACAGGTTATGTCTGTAAACCCGCTTAATAATTACTTAACGATTAATTAACATCCTCTTAATTTGTAGCTGCAGCTAAAGAATTAGATTAGGAGCGTAAAACAATATAACTTAAGGTGAATTAAATGATGGAATATATACTGCAATATCTGGTGGTGATTTTCCTGGGAGGGGTAGCAACATACGATACTCTGCAGAGCAGGCGAAAAGTAAATAAAGAAAGCAAACAGGAAACCGGGGAAATATTTAAACTTCAGAACTGATCAAATCACTTTCTCCGGCAATTACACACCCGCCCTTACAAATTTTCGTACCGACAATATTTAAATTTACAGAGGATTCAGCGAATCCCCTTAGGGACAGGCACTCTAATTTATTATAAGCGATTCAGCGAACCTGCCTACCGGCAAGACAGGTCGCTTTACAGGCTCCCTCGCCAACATATACCGTACTGATTGTGAGCTTGCTATCCTGTAAAGCGAAACGCTGTTTCGCTTAAAATTATAGCGAAGGAAGTAAATCTATGGATGAGCGATTCGGCGAACCTGCCTACCGGCAAGGCAAGTCGCTTTACAGGCTTTCATCACTATTCTTCTATGTTTAGCTGCCTGTTTCCCCTTTTATAAGCATCTTTGCTCCGATAATATCTTCATGCCCCATATTTATAAGTCCACCGATTTTCTTGATGAGATGGTCTTCATACATATCAAGTTTTTTATCTACATAAATTAATCGCCAGAAATTTTTCAGCAGTTCAAACTTCTGATCGTTACTGAAATTCTGGTTTATCAGTTTTGTAAAATCATAAATGCTGTCATCGTCCTCAAGCCGTTTTTCGGCAAGTTCCATCAGATCGTTAATACATTCATCCTCAAGATCAAAAGTCGATTTCATTATAGAAATAATCTTATCCCGTTCCACTTCGGTAAAGTTATCATCAGCTTTTGCCATCTCAATAAAAAGGGTGCAGGTTGCAACTTTCAGTTTTTTGTCCTGCTCATTTCGGGAAACCGGACTTTCTTCATATTTAATCTGTTCAGGAGCTTCAGGACTATTAAATATCTTCTTCAAAT
>DATFVA010000131.1:0-4617 GCA_035260565.1 Ignavibacteriaceae bacterium
TAGCTGGAAACTGAATGTAAACACTTATGAGACAGTCCTGGAAATTGAAAAAAACAAAAACATATACAAGGTCACTACTGATAAACAGACTTATGGTGCAGACAATATTATCATTGCAACGGGTTTTTATGATAAACCGAATCTTCTGAATATTCCGGGCGAAACTCTGCCCAAAGTAAAGCATTATTTTGATGAAGCCCATCCATATGTTTATCTGAATCTTATTGTAATAGGGGGAGGTAATTCTGCGGTGGATGTTGCCCTGGAAACCTATCGCCGCGGATCGAATGTAACGATGGTAATCAGGGAGGATTCCCTTAAAGAAGGAGTTAAGTACTGGGTCCGGCCCGATATTGAAAACAGGATAAATGAGGGTTCCATCAAAGCTTTTTTTAATTCCAAAGTGGTTGAGATAAGACAGAATGAAGCTGATATTGAAACCCCTGAAGGAATATTAACACTGGAAAATGATTTTGTGTTTGCGATGACCGGCTACCATCCTGATTTTAGTTTTCTTAAAAAGGCAGGGATTGATATCTCAAAGGGACAGTGCCCTGTATTTAATGAAGAAACATATGAAACTAATAAAGAAAGGGTTTATCTTGCAGGAGTTGTTTGCGGCGGTATGGATACAAGCCGCTATTTTATAGAGAACTCACGGTCGCATGCAGAAGCAATTTTTAACTCAATTGATGGAAAAAGATCACAGTTTATAACTGCAATAGGTAAATAACCGTCTATTGGTTTGAAGTGAACAGTAAATAACATTATCTTATAAAATAACCAGAATACTAAAGTAAGAGGAGAACAAGATGGCAGATAAAATAAAAGAGCTGCTTGGAAGCGACGCAGATTCGCTGCTTAGCTATAAAGCAAAGTTTCCTAAAGATCAGCTGAACCTGCCTGGGCCTGATTTTGTTGACAGAGTTTTTGCCCAGACTGATAGAAATATAAATGTTTTGAAGAATCTTCAGTGGATATTCAGTACGGGAAGACTGGCCGGAACCGGTTATCTTTCTATACTCCCGGTAGATCAGGGGATTGAACATAGCGCCGGTGCTTCGTTTGCCCCCAATCCGGAATACTTTGATCCTGTAAATATTGTTAACCTTGCTATTCAGGGAGGCTGCAATGCAGTGGCTTCAACACTCGGCGTGCTTGGTATGTGCTCAAGGAAATATGCACATAAAATTCCTTTTATTATGAAAATAAACCATAATGAACTCCTTACTTATCCTAATCATTACGATCAGATTATGTTCGCAGGCGTTGAACAGGCCTATGATATGGGTGCCGCTGCAGTAGGAGCAACTATCTATTTCGGTTCAGAGGAAAGCGACAGGCAGATCGTGGAAGTGAGTGAATCATTTCAATATGCGCATGAACTTGGACTTGCTACTATACTCTGGTGCTATCTTCGCAATAACGATTTCAAAAAAGATAAAGATTATCACGTTGCTGCAGATTTAACCGGACAGGCCAACCACCTGGGCGTTACAATTGAAGCCGATATCATTAAGCAGAAACTGCCTGAGAATAATGGAGGCTTTAATGCAATAAAATTCGGGAAGACAAGTAAAAAGGTTTACGAAGATCTTACTACAGATCATCCGATAGATCTTACCCGTTACCAGGTTATTAATAACTACCTGGGAAGAGCCGGGCTAATAAACAGCGGCGGTGCTTCTGGTGAAAACGACTTTGCCGAAGCAACAAAAACTGCGGTAATCAATAAAAGAGCCGGCGGTATGGGCCTTATTTCAGGAAGAAAAGCCTTCCAGCGCCCTATGAAAGATGGGATAAAACTCCTTAATACAATTCAGGACGTCTACCTGAGCAAAGAAGTAACCATAGCCTGAGCTTGATTATTCTTACTCTGCCTGCGGACTAATAACCCGTTCGCAGGCACCTGTAAAGCGAATCGCCGATTCGCTCTTCACCTTCGTAAAGCGAATCGCTGATTCGCTTCCCCATAATACATTCTTCGTCTAATTAGTGGTTACTGGTTTAGAAGATATTCTGAAATCTTCCCAAGTTCCTGAACATTAATGTTATTAAAGGAGGGCATAACCATATTCGGGTATTGCTGCTGGTATTCTTTGAATCTATCAGCATCCATATATGAAGAAGGGTTTCTCAAATAATTTGTAAGCTGATCTTTGCTCCAGTATTGTTTGATGTTCTGGAGGGAAGGGGCCATTTTAGATCCTTCAAGGTTTGGACCATGGCAATTTTTACAGCCAAGTTTATTTATCAATTCAGCAGGACTCATATCCTGGTTTGATGCCATATCCTGCTGCGAAACGGGATTGTTAGCTGGTCCGCTCGGCTTCACCTCTGGTTCATTAGTTAATCTTTGAAGCAGAAAGAGAAGAAAAAAAAGAACCAGGAAAGCGGATACCCATATTTGAGGTTTTGTCATTATTCAGTTTGTATTTGTTCGTATAAATTATTCTATCTCGAAAGATGCATTTACTACTGCAGTAATTTCCTTATCAATCGAGCTCAGATCATTTATTCCATAATCAGAGACCTGATTGGAAAGCTTGGGCGTAATCTGTATTACTCCCATTCTTGCATCTCTCATTGGTCCGAGCGAGCGGTTCGTAGCTTTGGCAATCTTCTCCGCGCGCACCATCGCATCTTTTGCGGCATCAGCCTGTATATCTATTTTCAGTTCTGCAAGTTTTGTATAGTGATATTCCGGCTGCTCAACATTAAAATCCACTCCTTTTTCAACCACTGAAGGAATATCAAGAGAAATCTCTTTTATCTTATTTACGTCCGCAGATTGAATCTCAATTCTCTGAGTGTAATTGTAAGCTCTTATTACTCCTGTCTGGTAACCGTTTGCACCTATTTCATATACGGGAAAACTGTTTATTGTATAGAATTCTATTTTATTCTCGGGAAATCCTTTGGCTGAAAGATATGAAATGAGCAGGGGTTTCATCCTCAGAAGCTCTTTGTAAGCTGCTTCCGCCGTTGGTGCCTGTGCGTTTATAGTACCTCTCAGGACTCCGAGGTCGGAGGTTATATCCTTCTTCGCAGACCCCGTTACATTAATGGTCTGGTTTGAAGCATAATTTGATTTCCAGGTTACAGCAATGATGATTGCACAGATGATGATTGCTGCGGAACCGATAACTGCAGGCAGTAATAAGTTTTTATTGTTCATAGGGAAATTTTATTAAAATGTGAAGGAAAATTATCAAAAATAGCAATGTATAACAACTAATAAAGCAGGTTTGATAATCAGGGAAATGGCTTGATTCATATATCAAGGCAGTTTACAGTCGTAAACTGCCTTGTTAAATTTATTCATTTTTGAGGTGCCAAATGTCGTTATTTCAGCAATAACATTTTCTTCACCGAAGTAAACCCGCCGGCATCAAACCTGTAGAAGTAAATCCCGCTGGCGAGATCAGCACCATTAAACTCAACTTCATAATTCCCCGAAGGTTGTTCAGCATTTACAAGTGTGGTGATTTCACTTCCAAGAATATCATATACCCGTAGATTAACAAAGGAATTATGAGGGAGATTGTATTTTATTTTAGTGATGGGATTAAAGGGATTCGGGTAATTCTGATCAACAAAGAATTCTGAAGGAACTATATTCCCTTCAATACCAAGGTAAGTGGAATCCGTATAGCCATTCAGGTGTATCACTTCTGCTATTCTCTGACCTTCAGTCTCCCAGCGGAGATGCAAGTCGTCGACAAAAGCACCTTCAGTTTCCGGATTAAATTTTACTGAAAGTGTAACACTGTTTTGCGGTGCGAGAGTTATCGGCAGCTGCTGCTGCAGGGTATATGCTGATTCCCGATTGAAGATTGAATTTATTTCAACTGTCTCAGGATAGTTATTAGTCAGGTTAAATGAAAGCGTTGCTGATTGTCCCGCCGGAACAATTCCAAACGAGAGATGATCCTTATCGCTTGTAAACACACCTGAATCCCAATCATGTTTAAATGCCCTGTAGCAGAAGGTCGTGTCTGAAAATGTAAAGGAAAGCTGAAGGCTGCCGTCTACGCCGACTTCCTTTATTCCGGGAGGTGCATTGTTAGTTCCCCAGCCGATTATGGTATTGTGATTCGCCAGCCTCTGCACACTTCCCATAGCCCCGGAATATGTCAGTGGAATATTTCTGTTCTCCCAGACAAGCGTGGCAATTCTGTTCTCTTCATCCAGCTGGTATTCGGTGGCTCTTGAATATTGAGGACTGTGCAGGTTACCGTTATCAAAAATAGTGTAGTTTCCATTCGTCAGTCTCCTGATGCAATGCTGATGCGAAAAACCCGAAGGATCATTCACAAAAGTAAACTCATTATTTTTGCAGTGTATTCCGCCCCATCTCCATATAATATCACCGGTCGTCCGGTCAATTTTTGTAATTTCATCCATATGTCTGCTGGAAATTAAAAGGTTCCCGTCATAGTCGACCTCAATGGCATTTCCATGTACATAATCGATCAGGGAATCAGTTAAAATGATATCTTCAGCCGCATCGGTTATTTTAAAATGATCCCAGCTTCTCCATTGAAAAACCACATTATTGCTGTTGTCCTGTTCCTGTAATATCAACCCGGTAACAATTGCATGATGATTACCGCC
>DATFVA010000132.1:0-2657 GCA_035260565.1 Ignavibacteriaceae bacterium
AGAATCAAGTAACAAGGGACAAGTAATATTGGCTGTCTATATCTCATATTTAACCTTAAAAACTACATTTCTTCTTTCTTCAAAGCTTGCACCGCTGAAGAATGCACCTTTAATCAAATGAGGATGATCGAATATATTAGTCACATATAAAGACGGCTGGATTGTATTCCCATTGCCCAGGAAAAATGTATAACCTCCAGACAAATTCAGTATCCAGGATGGTGTTGTGTGAGCTCCCTGGTTGAATTCAAATAAGCCGGTTTTAAAAGAATACTCATCATTACCATTAGCCAGTCCGCTCCCATAAATGCCCGTCAGACTGATGAACCAGTTTTGCGGCTGATAATTCAGACCGGCAACTACCGACAATCTTTGATCGTGATCCAGGTCGAATGGTTCTTCTGAATTATCGGGAGGAAGGAAGCCGCCCGAAACAGGACCGGTTCCGTAAGCATGTATAAGTGCACCGTTCAGAAACGCAGAAAAGGGGTTTGCCAGGCTGCTATAGTTCAGACTAAGTTCAATCCCTGATACCTTTACTTTATTTATGTTAACATTAACCTTGATAGTGCTTGAACCAAGAGTTTCGTCATCCAGACCTGGCGAAGAATCTTTTCTAAAATAACTCGCTTTTGCTGTGACTCCAAAATTAAAAGTGTGAATAATACCCGCCTCGTATAAATTATCTTTCTCAGGCAAGGTGGCCGTTGATGAGTCTCCGACTGCAGTAGCAATTGAACCAAGGCCTTCAATATTTGTCGGCATAAATAATCTATCATAACTTAAAAAAATGGTATTCACTTCATCCAGGAAAAAGCTGAATTTAATCCTCGGACTTAATTGTTTTTGCAGGGGAATGGATGGGGCGATATGCTGATCATACCTTAAACCGGCTTCAATTTCCGACCATTCCAGAGGGCGGATTTCACTCTGGGCAAACAAGCTGAAATCGGAACCCTTAAAATTTGTTTCATTTACAGGCCCGTTTCCATTAAGATCCCTGAAGGTAAAAGTTTCGGTGCCCTTTGTTATGCTCAGATTCAATCCTGCTTCATAAAGGAATTCGTGAGCCAGGCGGTCGCTGTATTTAACCCGTGTACCGAAGGTAGAGAAGGATCTGTTCTGATCAATTGTGTAAGCGGTGGTTGTATCGCTGCCGATGAATTGCCGGGTTTCATCCAGGGAACTTGTTAAAAATTTCAGTCCGCCTTCCCGTACAAATAATCCTGCAAATAAACTTTTTTCTTTATCAGTTTCATTAGATATCGTATGGAAAAAAGAAAGCGTCTGAAATGCATTGAAACTATTCTGATTATCATAGTTTACTTCCTCAACGGGGTCGAACGGAATTTGTGTTCTTGTCTCGCTGAAATTTAAATTAGATGTAATGTAATCATCATCATTTAATACATAATCAAGCTTTCCGTAAATGAAGTAATCAAAGCCTTGATCGTGAAATAAAGAATCGACAGGCTGATCAATCCTGCGGTCAGATTCCACCCTTGAACCGGAAAGAAAAAATCCGAGATTACCGCTATGACTGCTAAGCGACAGGCTTTGGCCATTGGAATTCAGAGCTTTGAAAGTCCCGACATCCGGCCCTAAGTTCTTTGCTGATGTGAGGTAGCTGCCTGTAAAGCCGGATAAACTCAAATGAAACGGTCCGGGCGGAACCTGATTGCGGATATTAATCAGAGCAGCGATTTGTCCCCCATATTCAGCAGGAAAACCGCCGGTATAAAAAGTTATTATTTCCACTACTTTCGGATCGACAACTTCATTCAAGCCTCCGAAAACACCCAGCGGGATCGGAATGCCGTCGATATAATATGAGAATTCTCCGTGCTGTCCCCGAATATGAACTTCTCCCGTCGGCGCCCTGACAGAGCCTGTAAGATTCTGCTGAATTATTGTGGTCATTCTTGCCGTGGGGGGTGCATGAAAAGTTTCTCCCTCATAGATCTGCCGTCCGCTCTTTATATCAACAAAGCTTGAAACATTAGTGGATTTAGTACCTGTTACCACCACTTCGCCTAAACCAATTGACTCCTCAGAAAGTCTGATTGTAAGCTTGTAATTGATCTCTTTTATGTCCAGAGACACGGTGTAATCCTGATACCCGATATAATGAACGCTTAAGGTGTATTGCCCCTGATCCAGATTATGAAAAACAGATTGACCGTTATGGTTTGTTATATTTATGTTTATAGTTTTATCATCTCTCAACAGAATCAAATTCACAAGTTCCAATGGCTGATTTGTGGAAGAATCCAGCACAGTAACATAAAGGTTCAAGTGTTTTTCCGTTTTACTCTCAGACTGAATATTCAATTCGTTTCCTGTGACCTTCAATGTCAGAAAAAATACGACCGCTAATAATCGGCTCAAGAAACTCATTGCGGCGGATATATGCGTGTTGAACATAGCTTTAAACTCCTGTTATTGGTTATCAAATATATTCCGAGAGAAATACAGAGATTTAACAGCTAAGATTTAACGAGGTGTTTTTGTAGTAAAAAAAAACGGTGTCTGTATTTCCTTTTTTATGAAGGAAGCACAGCAGGAGGAGCTCTGAGGGGGTTGTTTCCGAAGGATACTACATAACAAAGTTTATCCGGATGTTCTAAGGAAGTAAATACCTGGTTGTCGCTGCCGGT
>DATFVA010000133.1:0-2036 GCA_035260565.1 Ignavibacteriaceae bacterium
CAGATTCCTTAAAAAATGAGGTAGAAAATATACTTTCTATACTTGATGCAAGGGAAGCTGAGGTACTTAGGCTAACTTTCGGCATCGGGTGCAGCCATAAAGCAACCCTAGAAGAAATAGGACTTAAGTTTAACCTTACAAGGGAGCGGATAAGGCAGATCAAAGAAAAAGCATTGAGAAAATTAAGAACTTCCAAAAGAAGTACTAAGCTCAAAGAGTATCTCGGTTGAATTATCAGGAAGGAGAAATAAAATGAGTAAAGGGCTCAACGCAAAAAAGGATTCCAGGAAGCAGCCGCAGAAATCCTTAAAAGAAAAAAAAGCGGAAAAGAGAGAGAAGAAAAACAAGAACAAACCGGGTTCGCTCGATCCGAAATATAATTAGTCCGGATTGGAAGAGAGTTCCCGTTTTTATCTATCAGGGAACTCAGAAATCTTTCATCTCTTCAAATAATTTCTTCATCTCAGACGGAAGCTGCAGGTTCTTTTCTGCAAGCCGGCTGATCAGGAGTTCCCCGCTGTAATAAAAAGAAACCCGGTTGTAAGGTTTATCTTTCCCATAATTATTCCGGTTGATATGAAGTTTGTCAAGGATTCTATTTTCAACATACCTGGCTAGTCCCTCTTTCCATTCCTCCCATACCATATATTCAAAATCAGTTTTATTCAGGCGATCCTTGAGGGTATTGACCAGCAATTTTATCGATTGAGCAGTCCGCATTAACACAGAGACCAGGATAAGTACACAATATTAATTCGGATATTATCTTATATTGCTGCTAAAACTTGTAGGGACAGCAATGCGATTAATAATTCTCACAATTCTATCTTTGGTTGTTTTTATTATCGGCTGTGAAAAAGACCAGGGGAGTCCTGAATATGTAAAATCAATTAAGCAGTGGCATGAAAAAAGAGCTGCCAGGCTGAAGACCGAAACCGGCTGGCTTAACCTTGCCGGATTATACTGGCTCAGGGAAGGTAAAAATACTTTCGGAAGTGCAAAGGACAATGATATCATATTTCCGGAAAATGCTCCCGCACATATAGGAACCTTTATTTTAAACGACAGCTCTGTATCTGTGAAAATTAGTCCCGGCGTGGAGGTAACTGCAGATTCACAAAAAATAACGGATATGCGCTTGAATGATGATCTTACAGACAGCTCTACAGTATTGCAGTTAAATCAATTCAGGTGGTTTGTAATAAACCGCAACGGAAAATACGGCATACGGCTAAGAGATTTAAATGCTCCTCTTGTGAAAGAGTTTAAAGGAATAGAAACTTACCCGGTTAATGAAAAGTGGAAGGTGGAAGCGAAATTTGAAAAATATCCTTCGCCAAAAGTTATAGAAATACCAAATATCATTGGTTCAGTTGAGAATGACACGATAGCAGGGAGACTTGTTTTCAGAATGCAGGACGTAACTTACACCCTGGATCCGGTAAGTGAGGGTAATGAATTCTTCATCATTTTTGCAGATGAAACAAACGGAGAAGAAACGTACGGCGCCGGAAGATTTTTGTATACCGATAAACCTGATTCCACCGGGATGGTTGTGCTGGATTTTAATAAAGCCTATAATCCTCCCTGTGCATTTACTAAGTATGCTACGTGTCCTCTTCCTCCCAAAGAGAATTATCTTCATCTGAAAGTCACAGCGGGAGAGAAAAAATATGGTAATCACTGAATGAGTCTATGAGCAAGGGGAACTGTCACTTCTGCTGATGCAGCCAGTCATTATAACGTAACCTGCGATGGGTTAACAATGAAATTTGACGGGAGGTATCATATCCCCGATATTTTTCTCCGGAGGTAAAAATAAAAAGCAGAAGGAGAGCCCGCCTCTTTATTCAGAGACAGGCTTCCAGGGGTCAAGTAACAAGTAACAAGTAACAAGTAACAAGTAAGAAGTAAGAAGTAAGAAGTAAGAAGTAAGAAGTAAGAAGTAACAAGTAACAAGTAAAAATCTTCCAGGCTAAGCCTAAGATTTCTCCAAGACAAGAAGATAAGAGGTTAAGAAGGTAAGTTGAAATGGC
>DATFVA010000134.1:0-8811 GCA_035260565.1 Ignavibacteriaceae bacterium
TATTTTTTATAGAAGCCCACGAGCTAAAGCTCGTGGCAATTCAGCTGAAGCCTGTGGCAGTCAGCTAAGAACGACATAAAGTTTAGCTAAAGTCTGCAGGATAATCCTAATTGAATTAAGATAGAAAGATTAAAATATAAATCACTTTGCAGAAGATGATATCGAGATCTGAATAAAATAAGTTTGAATTGAGAAGATTGACTTGCCACGACTTTTAAGTCGTGGGGAAAGTAAAACTGAGAGGAAGAGGGCTTTAGCCAAAGAGATATAAGCGGAAGAAAATCTTATATAAATTTGGCTAAAGCCGGGATTACGTAAAGCTTAGCTGAAGCTCGCAGAAAAATCCTTATTCAATCAGCAAGCATTCTATTCCTTCTTTACAGCCAATAACTCACTTTCACCAAAAAGATATTATCGGGATGTACGCTGAACAGGTTATTGAACGACCTTCCGAACCGGAAATCGCCGTCGGCTTCAATATTTTCCCTGCTCTGCGTCCATACAAGAAATAATGCAGAACCGGGCATATACTCCCATCGCAGTACTGCATTGCCGCGAAGTGAGATATAATTAAAATCGGGATTGCCTATCACCTGTGCCGGGGCTGGTCCTGAACCATCAGGGTCCAATTCATAGGATATTACATCTCCGCCGGCTGAAGTATTCTGCACAAGGGTAGAACCGTTTCTTCCATAAGTGTTAAAATCGTAAGTCTTTGGTTTCAGCAGATATTTGAAGCTGTTATAGCTGCCTGACGCGATCAGAGGCTGGAAATATACCTGGAAGCTGAGAGAGGGACTAAGAATCCAGTCAGCCCTTATGTTTGCCGCTATTATATTCTGTTCCAGGTGAGCAAAAAGGTATCTTCTGGCGTATGTATCAGCTGCAGTAGGATCCGTGAAATTACTTACCCACTGGGTTTCCGAAATGTCATTCGTATACTCAGGTCCGATCGACATTGTTAAAGTAGAAGTCACCTTGAACTCTGCAGAAGCGTACACGGAATGTGAATTCCCGTCGCTGCTGAATGATCCGTATCCGCCGGTTCCTAAAACCCACCATTGACGGTTGTCTGTATACAGATCCCAGAAGTATGAAGTGCTTGAAGGGTTTACAGTTAAAGGTCCGCCCCGGGTTTTTCTTGAATTAAAAGTGGAAGGACTATAGGTGAACCCGAGGTCTCCTCCGTTGTAATCAGGTGTATTGAGGTAAGAGGCAAGCCTGTATCCCTGGGCAGTATTATTCCCTCCGAAATCGTAGCCCGTGTAGGCTCCGAAATTTACCCCCGCATTCTGATAAAAGGCTGTGGGCTCAGTCCACCGGTAAGTGGTAAAGAAGTGTCCGTTTATGTAGTCACTGTACGATCCATAACCTAAATCATTAACATCGAAGCCGGGACTAATCAGACCCACAGCCGTATTTATCGACCAGCGTCCGCGGTTTTTATTCAGCATCAACCGCCCGCTGTATCCTGTTAACGAAGTTGCAGAACTGTCGACAGAAATATATGAAGCATCGGGTCTCTGATAATAGTGAACAGGACTTCTCTGCAATGCAGTTATCCGTTCCTTGGAGCCGGTTACATTTGATAATGCAGCCCAGCCTGTAAGAACATAAGTATTATCTTCGTCAAGGAATGTCCATCCGTCGCTTCCTATTACAAATGCATTTTTATTTATCCGGCTGCTGAGACCGTCATCCTTGAAGAAGCGGTCTGTGAAAGTAGAGAGCAGTCCCAGTCCCTGTTTTCCCGAATTAAAATCCCGCTGTGCACGAAAAACCCCATAGTAAGTCAGCGGCTCCATCTCAATGCTGGAGCGCTGCCCGTCAACTGAAATATCAGCATATTCTCTCTGAGTTACAGCGTGGATAGTTCCTATTTTCCAGTTATCATATATCTGTCCCGATATTTTCGCAGCACCAAGTATATGAGTACCCTGAGGAATATCGGCATAGTCATAAGCAGGAAGACTTCCCTGGGGATTCCTGCCGATTCTCCTGCTGTAGAAGATATTTGTAGACGGCCAGTTAAATGAGACATTGTTATTAATGCCGCCCTGACCGAATTTATAGAGGCTGACTCCTTCAGTAAAGAAAGGTCTCTTCTCATCAAAAGTAGACTCAACATCTGAGAGGTTAACCACTGCAGGATCGACTTCAACCTGGCCGAAATCAGGATTGATTGTGGCGTTAAGAGTAAGGCTGTTTCCGAGTCCTGCCCTTACATCGAGGCCCGCTCCCGGCGAATATTCATGTCCTGAGTTAAACGGGTCACCCGGCTGCGCGCCGATATACTTTGCTTTTCCCACTACATATGGAAGCAGTTCAATTCTGGAAGGGGGAGTAATTTTCTCTATGCCCACAAGGTCCGGAAATCTTGAAGCGAATCCGCTTTCATTCCTCGGAGTATACACCAGCATGTCGGTTTCAAATCTTCTGCTTATAAACCTTTCAACATTTACTCCCCATTCCTGCGTATTTCCTTTTTGAAATCGGAGCTGGGAGTATGGGATCTTCATTTCTACTGTCCATCCTTTATCATCAATATTGCGGGCACCTTCCCATACTGCATCCCAGCTAAGATCATTGGGCTGTTTAACATCATTCTCGATTAAACCATCAGCAACTGCACCGGCAGCCGACACATAGAAAAAATATCCGTTCCTTTTATCGCGGTAGGAATCCAGGTAAAGAACGCATCCGTCGGAAGGATCACCCCATATAAAATCTCTGCGCACAAGCCGGGCCATAATTGAATCGGGATGGGAATCATAAAATCTTCCTGCGAAATAAATTGCTTCATCATCATAAGCAAACCAGAACTCAGTCTGCTGCGAAGGTCTTACGCCCTGCTGCGGATCAGCCTGAATGAGGGTATTAAAACCAGGTCTCTGCCAGATCTTTTCGGTTAGTTTACCATCGATTTTAACATTTCCATCTAATCTTACTGCGGATATCTGCGCATTCGAATTGTCCTTAAGGGTAGGATATTGGTTAGCATACGCGGCAGAAACGGCCAGTAAACAAAGTAATAGCATACCTTTCATAGTTTCATTCTCCTGGATTTTAACTGACCGCAATTAAATAAAACAAATGGAGGATGGGAACAGAATTTAAACGGCAGGCTATTGGAAAGGATGAAAGGAAAATAGCAGGGAAAAAGAAGATGAGATCCCGATTTCAAATTAGAAAGTTATTTAAGTAATAAAAGATGATGAGGAATGCAGAGAATAGGGCAGAAACCGGGCAGGATATTTATAAGTTTCTCCGATTCAGTATGCAGTTATTTATATGATAGAATAACCCGGGTGTTTAGTATCAAAATCTAAAACGTCATCCTCTGCGCTGTTGCATCAGCAGAATCAAGACTGATCTGTTTTCCGGATTTATCAAACATAGTTAATCCTACTGAAGCATTAAAAGAATTTCCGTCTTCAGAAAGAGAGATATTTTCTTCAATAACGCCGTATCCGCCGGGAGAAAACCCTCCATCCTTAGTCAGCTCTTCAAAGGAAGGGGGCAGATTATTCCAGTAAAACTCATACCTTGTCATGTATTTGCCGTCAGAAGTTTTCTTCCATATTCCATAGGCAGGCGGAGTAGGAGGGACGCCGTCATAATTTGAGGATTCCGTCATCGTTCCCCCCTCATTGTACACACGCATAAATTCAAAGTCCTTAATAACTGCAAACGCCCCCGTCCGGAACTGGATCGGACCCTTCCACGCCCCGGCCAGCTGAGCCGATTCAGATGCCGGTGCATTACCGCAGGATAAATTCATCACGGCCGTAACAACTGCTAATGCTGCAGGCAGAAAAGCTAAAAACCCAAATCGTTTGTTCATAAGAACTCCTTTAAGTTTACAAAACATTATTTAACTCACCCATCATACTGCAGAGGACAGGGGGTTAAGAAAATAAGAAAATAAGAAGATAAGAAGATAAGAAAATAAGAAGATAAGAAATTGCCACGAAGGCTCGAAGACGCGAAGAGAGTTATTTAGAAGATACAGGACAGGTAGGGGATCAACAAATTTATTCTTTGCCCGCATCCTCTTGACTTCTTATTTAATCATCCCCCTCCCGTAACTCAGTTCTCCGAACTGAGCATTACAGCAGAGGACAAAGGTTAACACCGGTGCTTCAGCCCGGCGGGTTACCCCCGATCTGCTTTGCCTCAATCACCCAATCCACTTTCTCTATCTCAGCAACACCATCTTCCTCACCAGCACAAAACTTCCTGTAGTTGCTTTATAAAAATAAACCCAGCTTGCAAGGCACGACCCGCAGACATTGACTCTATTCCTATGATTCATTAGCTTTCAATAATTAAAATTATTTCAGGGAGTAAAGATGGGCTTTTTTACCGATAATCCACATTCCCGGATTTCCTGCATTTATATTTCTACATTATAAAATTTTACAGGGTAATTATGAAAAAGATCTTACGTATAACTTTCATTTTTATGGTTTTAATTCCTCAGGCCATTTTCTCGCAATGGAATTTTTCTCATCATTTCACTGAAGACGATTTTAATGCAATTGATTTTTTAACGCCGGATTACGGATACCTTGGAGGGAAAAATTTTATTGCCCGTACTACAAATGGCGGGGATGACTGGCTGACATTGTCAGATTTCGGACCTACTGTCAATGCATTATCTTTTTTGGATATAAATACTGGAGTAGCAGGGGGAGAATGGTACTACGATGGACCCGGGTTTATTTTTTACACCACCGATGGCGGCTTTCATTGGGATGATGTATACTTTTCATTTAACATAGGAGCCGTGCAAGATATTTTTCTCCTGGATACCGATCATGGTTGGGCTGTTGCAGACTATGGAGGAATTTACAAATCAAACGAGTACTTTGGACTTGGTGACTGGAACCTGGTGTATGAGGCTCAGACAGATTTAAATGCAGTTCATTTTATAAACGAAAATACAGGCTGGGCGGTCGGATGGGGAGAACTGTTAAAAACAACAGATGGAGGGAATAACTGGCAGGAGCTTGAGACTGGAATCAATTTAAAGTTCTTTGATGTTTATTTTCTAAACGAAAATAAAGGATGGATTCTGGCAAATCCCAATCTTTTATTAAGTACCACTGACGGCGGTACAACCTGGGCTATCGATACTTTAAATGTTCAGTTAGTAAACCGAGTGTATTTTTACAATGATAATGACGGCATAATAGTCTGTAACGGAATGCTGTTAAGAACTTCTGACGGAGGTGCAACATGGTCTGAGCATTCCATCTCTTCGGGCCGGTTTGTCGGATTGTCGGTTATCGGCGACAGCACAATCAGCACTTGCGGAATTTTTAGTAAATTGTTTAAATCGACTGACCTTGGAGATAGCTGGTCCTCAATGGATCTGGATGAGTTTAATGATCTTTATTCAGTGAACATGATATCTGCTAATACAGGTGTGGCTGTGGGTGCTGAAGGCACTATTATAAAAAGATCCGGGAGCGGCTGGGTTTCCGGCCTCAAAACTTCTGCACATAATCTGAATTCCGTTTTTGCACTTAATGAAAATACTGCTGTCACTGTCGGAGACAGCGGAACAATTCTTAAATCATACGACAATTACCTGAATTGGGTGCCCATATCATCAGGAACAGTGTCAGACCTATATTCCGTACAGTTCGTTGACAACATAGGATGGATTGCAGGTGAAAACGGTACCATATTAAAATCTGCTGATGCAGGTGAGTCCTGGACTTTATTGACGGGCGGCGTTTCTGAAAGACTGACTTCTCTTTCCTTCGTGGATAATGAAACCGGATGGGCTGCAGGCGACGGCGGGGTTATAATCAAAACCACTGACGGCGGCGGAAGCTGGTCTGCACAGAATTCAGGAACAAATCTTAACCTGTTAAAAATAGAGTTTAAGAATTCAAATACAGGATTTGCCCTCGGCGAGAGCACTAACTTCTTCCGTACTGATGACGGAGGTACAACGTGGAACCTGATTTACAGCGACGCATACAGCAAATATAATGCAACTTATGATTTCAGTTTCTATAGTACCACCAGGGGGTGGATGTGCGGAGGATGGGGAAATATTTTCAGAACTACCGACGGCGGATATACATGGCGGCAGCAGTTTAATTCAGCTTCAATCGGTTTTCATTGCATTGATGCTGTCGACAGCAATAATGTTTACCTGGCTGCCGATGACGGAGTAATTCTTTTTACAACAATCGGAGGGGGTGAGCCCGGACCAACACCTGTTGAGCTAATTTCATTTCAGGCTTCCGTTCAAAAAAATAACGTTACACTGAGCTGGTCAACCGCAACCGAAACAAATAAT
This sequence comes from Ignavibacteriaceae bacterium, assembly GCA_035260565.1. GTDB lineage: Bacteria > Bacteroidota > Ignavibacteria > Ignavibacteriales > Ignavibacteriaceae > DATFVA01. The sequence continues at coordinate 6,320 of DATFVA010000134.1, forward strand.
CATGGATTTGAGGTTCAGCGGGAAAGTAAAAACGATAATTGGGCTACCATTGGATTTGTAGAAGGAAATGGAACCACGGTTAACCCGCATCAATATTCTTTTACGGATAGAAACATGCTTCCCGGCAGTTATTCGTACAGGCTAAAGCAGGCGGATTTTAATGGCAGCAGCACAATCTCTGATGCAGTTAACATTGAAGTAGCTCCACCGGTATTTTCACTGTCCCAAAACTACCCCAATCCGTTTAATCCGTCTACTGATATTGGATATCAGGTTCCTGAAGCGGGATTTGTGACCTTAAAGGTTTATAATATTCTTGGAGAGGAAATAGCAGTACTGGTTAATGAGCATAAAACAGCAGGAAACTATACCGTAAAATTTGATGCCGGGAATTTAACTTCCGGAATATATTTATATCAGTTAAAAGCTGATGCTGTTACGTTGACCAGAAAATTAATCTTATTAAAATAAAAGCGACGGGTCCGGAAAAAATATTTTACCGCATCAGAAGTATCTTGCGAACCCCCGTATTTGGGCTGTAGTTCGTAATACAGTCATACACTCCTACATCCATACCCATCCTCCTCTTATCCTCTTCCCCCTTCGTGCCTTCGCGCCTTCGCGGTAATCCCCCAATCCCCCAATTCACTCAATCTCTCACACCCCGACGGTCTCCGTCATTTGTTCTCATTAACACTGGTGCTTCAGCCCGGCGGCTTTATAAAGATATATGAATATGCTCTAACCGTTTTAATTTATCTACCGGCAGGTAGACGGTTTCCCTGATTGCAGAGGATAAAAAAATGGGAAGGTAAGAAGATGAGAAGATTCGAGTGTAATCTTGTAATAATATTGCAAAATCCACTACGCTCCTGCTTCGTTATTCACCATCCTCTTATCTTCTCAACCTCCTGTACTTTCGCGCCTTCCAATCCTGTAATTACTTTCTTTCATCCATCATAAGCCATCCATCATCCATCAACCATCAACCATCAACCATCTCACATCTTCCATCTTCTTACTTCATCAGCATCATTTTCTTTGTCTGTGTAAAGCCGTTAGTCTGCAGGCGATAGAAATAAACACCGCTTGCAAGTCCTGCTCCGTTAAATTGTACTGCATAAGTTCCCCTATTTAAAAATCCGTTCACAAGAGTTTTCACTTTCTGCCCGAGTATATTATAAACTATAAGCGACGCTTTGCCTGAAGAAGGCAGTCCAAATTTAATTGTCGATTCAGGATTGAATGGATTCGGGTAATTCTGGTAGAGAGTAAACTGATCAGGAACTGTGTTATGTTCGTTTTTAATTCCTGTTATTGATCCATAACCGACTGCCGGAGCCCAGCCTTTATTATTATTCTCATGAACTTCATTTGTAACAGCATTTTCCTGGTCAAGTACTGCGAAAATTTTTACACTGTCTAAATTCTGACTTAGCGGTATTGGCCATTGAACTGAAACATTCCTGTAACCTCGGGCTGCAATTGTTGTATCAACTGTAGTCTGAGCGATCATAGTTCCGCCATTGTCCGGATCACCCTTATAAAATTTTACACTGAACGGAGCTGCAACAGCCTGCAGTCCGAAGTTGCGTACCTTAGCAGTGATTGTAACGGTATCTCCGCCTAGCGGCAATATCTTTGATAATCTTATATCCCGTGAACGATAGCGGTACGTTGAATCATTACCCGGAAGGGGATAACCTTTTTCAGGATCGTATCTCCAGGGCAGACTAAAAGCAAGATCTGTTTTATTTCCATAATAAGTCTGCCAGAATGAATTTCCTCCGACCGGCAGCTGAGTAACTTTGTAGTCCAGAGAAAGCGCACCATAAGATGTCCAGTAAGCATATGGCTGCACATAATAAGTCCCGCTTGTTCCGAATTGATTATTTAAATGGCCAAGGTCTCCTCTCACTTCAAGTGAACTCTGTACCCTGACTGTCTGAGTAGAAATTTCTCCACGGTTGTAATGTCCGTTTGTCTCAACATCAACTCCGGCATCAAAGCCAAGTAAATTGATTGACAGATCGAGAGCTGCACCAACTTCCAATCCTTCATCCCAGCTTGTTTCAATGTTATTTTCCTGGAATGACTGAATCTGAAGCGATACAAAACTATTGCCGGTTGCACCGATTGTCTGCTCGGGAAAATCGACAATAACACGGGAAGTATCGTAAGTATCTGTTGATCTGTAAGAAAGCACATTACCTGTTTCGTGATCAGGTCTGAACTGGCTGCCGAGTAAATCATCATCTTTCAGCTCTATCCATAACGGCCGCGGGTTTTTAGGAATAGTTACCATAAAATAACCGATTGGTGCCGGATCCTGTCCGTTATAGACAGGGTACTCATAAAAATCAATATCAAAAACATTCGAGTATATCCAGTCATCTCCTGCAGCAACCCTTCCGGTAGTTATTGTATATGATGTTCCTGATGTTTGTTTATTACTGAACTTTTCACCGTAAGTTGCCTTGACTTTTTCTTTA
>DATFVA010000135.1:0-10102 GCA_035260565.1 Ignavibacteriaceae bacterium
ATGCAGATCTCCCTGAAGAGACTTCCTGGTTCTTCCATCGATGGGAAGGGGGATGGATGTATGCTTCAATTATACTGATAATAGTGCATTTTATCGTTCCGTTCTTCGCATTGCTTTCTTTCCCTGCAAAAACAAATCCGAGGCGGCTGAAGTTTGTAGCTGTCTGGATTTTAGCTGCCCATTTCTTCGATCTTTACTGGCTTATTATGCCGGGAATGGAACAGGCAGGCAGAGCTTATTATTTCAGCTGGATGGATCTTGTCTTTCCTGTGGCAATGGTCGGTTTTGTTATGGTAATATTCAGGATGATGACAAATAAATATAATCTTATGCCTGTAAAAGATCCTAAACTTCAGAGAGGTTTGGATTATAGTCTTTAATAAAGGAATTTTTAGGAACCCTTGAAATGAGTAATCTGGAACAATTTATAAAAGAAAAACGGGAACAGATAAGGAAAGATCCCGGAAAGATATTCGGACTTGTTTACCCGTATCTGCTGATAATTGGTGTCGGTGTCGGATTATTATATGTGAATAAAATGAATTTCATTGGAAGGCAGGAAGTGCCTATAGCTGTTCCGGATACATCGAATGTTCCGGAGGAAATTACTATTCAGGAATCAAGATTAGTGCCGGCGGCCGATGTCATGCTATTATCGCAGCCTTCTGATTCGCTGGTTCAGATCGGTAAAAAGATATTTCAAACCACCTGCGTATCCTGTCATGGTGCAGAAGGTAGAGGAGATGGTCCCGCATCAACCGGATTAAATCCTTCCCCGAGGAATTTTACAAGTAAAGAGGGATGGGTTAATGGGCCAAAACTGACAAGTATTTACCAGACTCTCCAGGAAGGAATAAAGGGGAGCGCAATGGTAGCATATGAGCAGTTCTCGCCTATTGAAAAGTTTGCGCTTGCACATTATATCAGGACTACCTTTGTGCCCAATCCTCCACCTCCTACAAAAGATGACTTGACAATGCTGGATCAGTTATATAATCTATCACAGAAGAGATTTATACCGGCACAGATCCCCATTGCAGATGCAGAGAAATTGATCATCAGGGAAAATCAGAATAAATTGAGTAAGGTAAAAGATATTATAGCAAGAATAGGAAACGACAGGAACAGCGCGGTCTCACGGTTGTTCAACGAAATTACAGGAAATAAAGAACACGCTGTAACTGTGCTCCTGAATTCAGATAACTGGATAAACAATGAGCAGGAATTTATAAATATTATTGTGGATAATGTGAACCAGGACGGTTTCAACGGCAGGGTGTTCAATCTTTCTGATTCTGAATGGAATGAACTGTTCAATTATATGAAAAGTATTTTTGCCTGAGGGCGGAAGTTATGAAAAAGTTATTACAAATAGTTATAGTATTATTTATCGGTATAGTCTCTGCATTTGCATCACAGAATGATGCCGACATTACGGAGCACCTGGGAGTTAAATTACCGCTTGAACTCACATTTAATGATGAAAACGGGAGCCCGGTTGCATTGAAGGATCTGGTTGATAAGCCTACAATAATCGATTTTGTCTATTATGAATGTCCCGGTATATGCAGTCCCTTAATGACTGAAGTTGCACACGTTGTAAATGTTTCAGACCTGGTGCCGGGAGTTGATTACCAGATCTTATCAATAAGTATGGACGAGACTGAAACACCTGCCATTGCAATAAAGAAAAAACAGACTTTCTTAAGCCTGATTGATAATAAAGCGTTCCCTGATTCTGCCTGGCGTTTTCTCACCGGGGACAGTCTGAACATCGATAAGCTCACCAGGGCTGCTGGATTTAATTTTAAGAGAACTGGCAGAAATTTCATACACGCAGGTGTATTGATCTTTGTCTCACCGAAGGGAGAAGTATGCAGGTATCTGTACCCGAATTATTCACAGACAAGAGGATTCGGAATTCTTCCATTTGATTTTAAGATGGCAGTGCTTGAAACTGCACAGGGTAAAAAGACCCCTGTAATAGGCCGGGTTCTTCAGTTTTGTTTCAGTTATGATCCGCAGGGAAAGACTTATGTTTTTAACATTCTAAGAATTTTCGGTGCGGGAATTCTTCTCGGGGTAGTAGTTTTTGTTGTGGTAATTATTAAAGTAAAACCTAAGAAAGATAAGAGAAATAAGAGGTAGAAATTATGGCGAGTGATGCTTCTGCATTAGATCAGAACGGCCATCCAAGCTATCTGGTAAATACCGGAAAACACCAGGGACTAAAAGCCTGGATATTATCGACTGATCACAAGAGAATCGGTATTCTCTACCTGATTGCTTTATTGTCATTTTTTGCAGTGGGTGTGACGTTTGGATTTTTAATCAGGCTTGAACTTCTGACCCCAGGGCGAACGATTGTAGATGCGCAGACTTATAATGAATTTTTTACGCTTCACGGCGTAATAATGATTTTCCTTTTTGTAATCCCGGGACTGCCTGCAGTCTTCGGCAACTTTTTTCTTCCCATTATGATCGGGGCGAAGGATGTTGCTTTTCCAAGGCTTAACCTGCTGTCGTGGTATCTCTATGTTACCGGCGGAGTGTTAGTTCTGCTATCTATCCTTTTACCCGGCGGTCCTGCAGATACAGGCTGGACATTTTATATCCCTTACAGTGTAAGGACCGGTACCAATGTAATATTTACAATGTTTGCTGCCTTTATGTTAGGCTTCTCCTCTATTCTGACAGGATTAAATTTTATCACTACTATACACAGGCTGAGAGCTCCGGGAATGGGCTGGTTTAAAATGCCTCTGTTCACATGGAGTTTGTATGCAACGGCCTGGATCCAGGTATTAGCTACTCCTATCATTGGTATAACTCTTCTGCTGGTAATCGTGGAAAGGGTATTTGGTGTGGGTTTATTTGATCCCGCACTGGGTGGTGACCCAATCCTGTTCCAGCATTTGTTCTGGATATATTCCCACCCGGCAGTATATATTATGATTGTACCGGCGATGGGTGTAATATCGGAAATTATACCTGTTTTTGCACATCGGACTATTTTCGGTTATAAGTTTATTGCATTCTCAAGCATCGGCATTGCGTTGTTCGGATCCCTCGTATGGGCTCATCATATGTTTGCAGTAGGCATGAGCGACACCGGTCAGTTTGTATTTTCCTTATTGACATTTCTGGTTGCTATACCGAGCGCTATTAAAGTCTTTAACTGGACAGCGACATTATACAAAGGTTCAATTGAACTGGAACCGCCTATGCTGTATGCACTTGCTTTTATCTTCCTGTTTTCAATAGGCGGCCTAACAGGAGTTATACAGGGAGCTCTTTCAGTAGATATCCAGATAACTGATACTTCATTTATTGTCGGTCATTTTCACTATGTGATGTTTGGTGGTACCGGCTTCGGGATCTTTGCAGCACTTCATTACTGGCTCCCAAAAATGTTCGGAAGGATGTATAATAAGAAAACAGCAAAGGTTGCTTTCTGGATAATCTTCGTCGGTTTTAATACGCTTTATTTCCCGATGTTCATAATGGGCTGGCTCGGAATGCCGAGAAGGTACTATGATTACCTTCCTCAGTTCCAGCCTTACCATGTTATTTCAACTGTCGGTTCCTGGATACTTATAACAGGTATGATAATTATGTTTAGTAATCTTATTAAAGGTTTGAGAAACGGACCTGTAGTTACGCAAAAGAATATCTGGGGCGGAGAGACGCTTGAATGGACAATAGAAACGCCTCCGACACACGAGAACTTTGATGAAATTCCTATTATAACCGGCGGCCCTTACGAGTATAAGGAAAATGACGAACCCGTATTAGAACAGGAGGAGAAGTGAGTAATCCGCAGGAACAAGCCGTAATTCATGTACATAGAGATGATATCGGAACGAGGATGGGGATGTGGTTATTCCTTTTCACTGAACTGCTGTTATTCGGAGGTTTGTTCTTCCTCTATTCTGTTTACCGGTTTACGCATCAGCAGGACTTTCACATTGCAGCTAAAGAGCTGAATACACTTATAGGAACTTTTAATACTGCAATACTCCTTACGAGCAGTTTGACAATGGCTTTATCAATTGCAGCTATTCAGAAAAGAAATATTAAGCTGTCAATGTTCTTTCAGTTCTTAACTATACTGCTTGCATTAGGATTTATGATAAACAAATATTTTGAATGGATGCACCATATTAGCATGGGACTGTATCCCGGGGGAGACGAACTGCTGTCTAAAGGTCCCGGGCAGATATTGTTCTACGGTTTGTATTATACCATGACAGGCCTGCACGGTCTGCATGTTGTAATAGGTGCAATTGTTATTGGTACGATGACGAGGTTTACAGCTAAAGGAGTTATTACTCCCGATAATTATGTCAAGCTCGAAGCCGCCGGTTTATACTGGCACCTTGTGGATATCATCTGGATATTCCTTTTCCCGTTATTTTATCTTATTACCTGAGGCATTAAAGAATGGAAAAACATGCAGACCATCAGCATGATAAACATGTAACGAATTATGGTATATATATTTTAGTCTGGCTTGCCCTGATGATTCTAACCGGATTGACTGTTACTGTTGCCGGCATAAATTTCGGACAGCTGACTGTAACTACCGCAATTGTTATCGCGAGCGTTAAGTCATACCTGGTGCTGACTATTTTTATGCATCTCAGGGCGGAGCAGAAGGCTTTCAGAGCATTTATCGGGATTGCGCTGTTCTTTATTATTATTTCATTCATTCTGTTATTTGCTGATTATTCCTTTTATGTAAGGTGAAAAATATATGTTTTCCGGAGCTTCAAATTTTGTAAACTCAACAGATACCACCTTCTTTTTTATTGTTGCGGTATCGGTCTTCTTTCTTGTTGTAATTACGGCAAGTATGATTTACTTCGTTATAAGGTACAGCAGGAAAAGAAACCCACGAGCAAAAAACATACATGGTAATATTCCGTTGGAGGTAACCTGGACAGTAATCCCTACGATACTCGTTCTGATTATGTTCTGGATGGGGTGGTCAGGTTACAAACAGCTCGCTAATGCTCCGTCAGACGCTATGAATATTGATGTGACTGCACAGATGTGGAGATGGACTTTTAAATATCCAAATGGTGTAACGGCCGATTCATTGTTTGTCCCAGTAAATAAACCGGTAAAAGTGCTGCTTCATTCCAGGGATGTCAACCATTCTTTTTTTGTCCCGGCCTTCCGTGTTAAAAAAGATGTAATCCCTAATAGGAATAACTCAGCCTGGTTTATAGCTGATAAAGTAGGGATATACGATCTATTCTGTGCTGAATACTGCGGACTGAACCATTCTCATATGCTCAGTAAAGTGGTAGTTATGCCTCAGAATAATTTTGACAACTGGTTAAACAAAAAAGCTCTTCAGGATTCATTGAAATCAGTTCCTGCACCTGTTAAAGACTCCACGGCAGCAAAACCGGATACAACGAAGGCGATGTAATTACGTGAAGATGAAATTAAAAATACTGGCCGAACTCACCAAGATCAGGATAACAATCTTTGTCACCGTTACAATGTTATTCGGTTTTATTTCTGCATCCGGTGAATTAAACTGGTCGGCATTGCTTCCCACGCTGGGAATACTACTGCTAGCCTGCGGTTCTGCGGTTATAAATCATTACCAGGAAAGAGAAACCGATGCACTGATGAACAGGACAAAAAACAGGCCGATCCCTTCAGGAAGGATATCACCGGTCAATGCCTTAATGACAGCTATTGTCCTTTTATCAGCCGGTTCATTGATGCTGTATATTGGAGCAGGACTGCTTGCACTTGGTCTTGGATTACTCAACCTTGTATGGTACAACGGTATATATACACCGCTTAAAAAAGTAAATCCTCTTGCCATAATTCCGGGTTCGCTTGTCGGTGCAATACCGCCTGCAGTGGGCTGGGTGGCTGCCGGAGGGAGTATCCTTGATCCTCAGATCTTAATTATTTCATCATTCTTCTTTATATGGCAGATACCGCACTTCTGGCTATTGCTTCTGGTGCTGGATAAAGATTATGAAAGGGCCGGGTTTCCTACCCTTACAAGGATATTTAACCCTGATCAGCTGGCAAGGATAACATTTACCTGGATAGCGGCAACCGTTGTAACCTGTCTGATGATCCCGCTGTTTGGAACACTGCAGTCGCCGTTTGTAGGGTACGGATTATTCCTTGCGGGCATCTGGCTTGTATGGAATTCATTTAAGCTTGTAAGATTTACAAAGGAGAGAATATATTTTACAACTGCTTTCAGAGAGATTAATATTTTTGCGATATTAGTGGTTTTACTGCTATCCCTTGATAAACTCATAATTATCTTTTAATACTTAAGGTGAGAAAAATACATGGAATTTCTTGATAAACTGGTTATACCGCAATCTGCGGAACATATTCAGTTATTACATTATCTCCTGATGCTGATCCTATTCCTCTTTATTCCGTTTATAAGTGCAGTATTCGGGTCGACAATTTTATCACTTTATTACAAAGCAAAGGGATTTAAAGAATCGAATAATCTTTACCTTAAATTTTCTAAAGAAGTAATTGAAACCTTAACAATTAATAAGAGCATAGGGATTATACTTGGAATCGTACCGGTTATCACTGCCATGCTTATTTATACACAGCTTCTCCAGGGTACAAACTCCAATGTTGGTATATACCTGATCTTCTCAGTTTTCTTCCTGTCAATCGGATTGATATTAATTTATACATATCGTTATTCGATGACTTTTATGGAAATCTACGATGCCCTGAAGGATTTTACTACTGAAGATGAATCTATCTCACGTGAAATATCGAGGTTCAGAAAAGCAAATATCGGTTTGAGCGGAAAATCGGGAAGATATGGAATATTCTTCATCTTCATCGGAATCTGGCTTTTTATCTCATCTGCCACTGTTGCGGCATACCCGGAAATGTGGGGCAAATATAATGTCATATATCTGATGTTTTCGTGGGAAGTGCTTGCTCATCTCTTCAGTTTTTTCTCATCGGCAACTGCATTATCAGGAGCGGCGATATTCTTTGCATTCTTTTACTGGGAGGGGGGCAAACATCTGCAGGCCGGTCCCTATTCTGATTTTGTGAGAAAGACAGCAACCAGGGTTACATTTGCCGGCGCCCTGTTGATGCCTGTTTTTATAATGGTAGATATTTTTGCGTTCCCTTCATCATCACTCTCTGGTGCTATATTCTTTTTCACTACAATTTCCCTGATCCTGCTTTTTATAGCATATCATTTTTTGTATTCGATGATAAAGAATTCCGACTTAAGGTTCAGCGGGGCGATTTTCTATATGATCCTTTTTACACTGGTTGCGCTGATAATTAAAGATCAGCTTGCTCTGCAGAACTCGACTGAAGTTCAGACGGCTGTAATGAATGTCAAATTCCAGAAAATGCTTGCCGAACTCACAGGTGAGGGGAAAGCAGCCAAAGCGATCAGCGGAGAGCAGATCTATAAAAATATATGTTCGTCGTGTCACTCGTTTGATCACAAGGTTGTTGGTCCGCCTTATGAAGAAACCCTTCCGAAATATGAAGGTCATATTGATCAGCTTATTGCTTTTATCCGGAACCCGGTTAAGAAAAATCCTGGTTATCCTCCAATGCCTAATCCCGGACTAACACCTGTTGAAGCAGATTCAATAGCTCATTATATAATGGCCACATATAAGAAATAAAATAGATTCAGGAATAATCTGCCCGACTTCCTTTAGTAAATTCCCGATATTATCCCTTTTAGTATCTTTCAACTTTAACAGGATATATGTATTTTAATTTCTGGTATGGAAAAAAGTATTCCTTTCAGTCAACTAATTATTTCTTTAAAATAAATTCGAGGATTAAAATGTTTAAGAGAATTTTTACTGTATTTCTTCTCTTAACAGGATTTGTTTCTTATGTATACGGACAGGCCTACAATGGTCCTGCTCAGGGAAGCATTCCTTCAGGGGCAGTTATATCAACTGACGATTTCTCCAAAGTTTCTCCTATTGTAAATCCCAAAGAACGTATCGGAAACGAGGAAGCAGAATATGTTGATCAATCTCATTTTGTTGATTTCGGCTTTCCAACACCCAGCGAAGGTTCGAATTATTACCAGGACCCGAGTCTTAGCGGAAAAGTTGAAGGCACGGGCAACCCTCTCTTATTAAGAGATTTTGAGGGAATTCCCCAGACTAATTCTATTCCGCCTGATCCGCATTGCGCTGTTGGTCCGGATTATTTTATGGCTGTAGTCAATACGGATTTTAGTATCTATGATAAAGATGGAAATCTGCTAACTACCATAGGGGCAGATAACTGGTTCAGCAACGTTTTCCCAAATGCGGGTGCATTTGATCCGAAAGTTCTTTACGATGTATACGACCAGCGTTGGGTTATGGTCTGGCTTCAGCAGAATAATGGCACTCAGATAGCAACCCTTCTTGTTTCGGTTTCGGATGATGCGAATCCTTTAGGAACATGGTATAACTGGGCTTTGCCTGCAAACCTAAACGGAACCACTAATTCAAATACCTGGACCGACTACCAGGGAGTGGGCTATGATCAGGATGCATTTTATATAACCTGCAACCAGTTCTCATTCACAGGATTTTATCAGTACGCTAAAATCAGGGTTATTCCAAAAGCACAATTGTATGCAAACACTGCAGGATCTGTTACCTGGATGGATATGTGGGGCATAGGCCTTCCGCCCGGAGTATCCGGATCTCCATTCCATCTCAGACCCTCAGTTATGTACACTCAGGCATCACAATTTTATTTATTATATGCACCAAACGGCGGGAACTTTGTATCTTTATACAATATCACCAATCCGCTAGGTACTCCGGTTTTGACGGGTGTAAATATTCCGGTGACGAACTTTGCCTCTGCTCCAAATGCAAACCAGTTGGGCGGCAGTACCATGCTTATTGAAACAGGCGGCACCAATATGCAGAATGAACCAAAATATCGCGACGGCTTCCTGTACATGGTACATTCTGTCAGAAATCCAACTTCCTCTGCTTATTCCTCGATTCATTTCCTGAAGATTAATGTAAATACGAATACAACTGATATGGATTTTACTTTTGGGGAAACAGGCTACTGGCATTTCTATCCTGCAGTTGATGTTGATCAGGATGGTAATGTTGCTGTAACATACAGCCGCTCAGGCGATACCGAGTATATAGGTGCTTACTTTACTACAAGACTTGCCGGTGATCCTGCAGGTTTCAGCGGAAGCGTTGTATTAAAAGCAGGTGAAGCTAATTATGTTAAAGATTTCGGCGGCGGAAGAAACCGCTGGGGTGATTATATGGGTATTCAGCTTGACCCTGTCGATCAGAATAATTTCTGGATATTCTCTGAATATGCCAAATCTCCGGCAAATACCTGGGCTACGCGGGTAGGGGAGATAAGGGCAGCGCTATATACTGGTCCGCATATTTTTACAAGGGTAAGCTATCTTGATCTTGGAAATATTGAAGTAGGCACTACAAGTAATTCGCAGCAGGTCAAATTATTTAATTTTGGTTCTGAAGACCTGATTATTACCAATATCCCCGCTGCTGTAGGTCCTTTCCAGACATTAAACGTACCTCCCGGTACTATAACCGTTGCTCCTTATGATTCGCTTACTTTCGACGTAGCTTTCGCTCCTGTCGATCCCGGACTATACGACTTGACTCTTGATATAACCAGCAATGATCCCTCTTTTCCTGGAGTGGAACTTAAAGGAAACGGATATAGGATAAACCCTGTAGTTGCAAATACAATGTATGCTTCTTCGGGTACTCACAGTAATGGCGTTCTTTATACTGTTAATCCTCTTACAGGTGCCGCAGATTCTATCGGTACCAGTGTTAATGATGATGTTGATTATTTCTCATCAATTACCATAAACCCCCATACAAATGTTATGTATGCTCTATACTCTCAGACTTCCAGTTCATATCTGCTGAGAGTAAACCCTACTGAAGGCGATGCATATATTTTATATACATTGGATTTAACTAACCTTCAGAGCATAGCATTTGATACATCAGCAGCATTGTACCTGGTTAAAAAATCGGGTGAAATATATACGGTTGATTTATCCGACGGGTCATATACCCTGGTT
>DATFVA010000136.1:0-5042 GCA_035260565.1 Ignavibacteriaceae bacterium
GGCGGTAAGCTGATGCATAATATTTTAATTCGTCCGCTTATTACGGAGAAGATGACAAACATTTCGGCTGATCAGGCGGGCAAATACGGATTCATCGTAAACCCCAAATCGAATAAAGTTGAAATTGCTAAGGCGATCGAACAAAAATTTAATGTTCATGTGACTGAAATAAAAACATTAAATTATAGCGGAAAAACCAAAACGCAATTTAGAAAAAGCGGAAGGTTTACGGGAAAAACGGCGAAATATAAAAAAGCAATAGTAACCTTAAAAGAAGGTGAAACAATTGAATTGTTTGAGCAAGTTTAGTGAGAAGAAGGATTTTATAAATGGCAATTAAAAAACTAAAACCGGTCACTCCAGGATTAAGATTCAGTTCAAAATCTTCTTTTGAAGAAATTACTAAAACGACTCCTGAAAAATCACTTACCACTGCCTTAAGAAAGAGTGGAGGGAGGAATAATAAGGGAAGAGTTACTGCCCGTCATATCGGCGGCGGCCACAAAAGAAGATACAGAATAATTGACTTTAAAAGGGACAAAAAAGGTGTTCCGGGAAAAGTATTTTCCATAGAATATGATCCAAACCGGACATCCAGGATCGCATTACTGCATTACACCGACGGCGAAAAACGATATATACTTGCGCCGGAAGGTTTGAAAGTAGGAGACACAGTGTCGTCTGGTACAGGCAGCGAAATCTCCGTAGGAAATTCATTACCACTGAAAGAAATGCCTTTAGGAAGTTTTGTTCATAACGTTGAAATAAAACCAGGTAAAGGCGGACAAATCGGAAGAAGTGCTGGAACTTCGATTCAGCTTTTAGCCAAAGAAGGCGATTATGCACAACTAAAGATGCCTTCAGGTGAAGTAAGGATGATCCGGCTTGAATGCACCGCTACTTACGGGTCAGTTGGCAATGCAGAACAGGAAAATATTGATTTAGGAAAAGCGGGAAGAACCCGGTGGCTCGGTAAAAGACCTTATGTAAGAGGCGTTGCAATGAATCCGGTTGATCATCCGATGGGCGGCGGCGAAGGCAAAACCTCAGGAGGCGGACATCCTGTTTCACCCTGGGGGCAGAAAGCCAAAGGTTTAAAGACCAGGAAACACAAAAAAGAATCAAATAAGTTAATCATTAAAAGACGAAATAAATAGAGAATTGTATGCCAAGATCGGTTAAAAAAGGACCGTTTGTAGATATTAAATTATCAGCAAAAATTGAGAAGCTGAACGAGACGAACCAGAAGAAAATAATTAAAACATGGTCTCGTTCTTCAACCATTATACCTGAATTTGTAGGTCATACAATTGCTGTTCATAATGGTAATAAAATGATCCCTGTTTATATAACAGAAAATATGGTTGGTCATAAGTTAGGTGAATTTGCTCCAACCCGTATTTTCAGAGGGCATCCCGGAACTAAAGCAGAAAAAGCTTCAAAGGCAAAGTAAACTTTACAAGGATTTTAAGGAATGGAAGCAAAAGCAATAAACAGATATATTGGTTCATCACCCCGAAAGATGCGACTTGTCGTCGATCTGATACGGGGAGTTTCAGTTGAAAGAGCAATTGAAGTTCTACATTTTTCGTCGAAGCATGCTTCTAAGGATGCTGAGAAAACATTAAGATCTGCTGTTTCTAACATCATGAACCGGGATGATTCAACAAGAGTTGATCCTGCAGATCTTTTTGTCAAGGAAGCTTTTGTAGACCAGGGGCCGACATTGAAAAGAATTTCACCAGCGCCGATGGGCAGAGCTTACAGAGTAAGAAAAAGATCTTGTCATTTAACAATTGTAGTTGCAACTAAAGGATAATATTCAGGAGGTTAATTTTTGGGACAGAAAACAAATCCTATAGGATTAAGAGTTGGAATCATCAGAGGATGGGACTCTAATTGGTACGAAAATAAAAGTTACGCTCCCAAGCTTAAAGAAGACGATAAACTGAGAGCATACGTACGGAACCGCTTAAAGAAAGCAGGTATTTCACGTATTGTCATCGACAGAACCTCCAAGAACATCATTCTTACGATACATACCTCCCGTCCAGGAGTTGTGATTGGAAAAAGCGGAAAAGAGATTACACAGCTAGAACAGGAATTAAAACAGGTAACTGATAAAGAAGTAAAAGTTCAAATATCTGAAATTAAAAGACCTGAACTAGATGCATTCCTGGTTGCAGAAAATATTGCCAGCCAGCTGCAGGGAAGAGTATCTTTCCGAAGAGCTATGAAAATGGCAATAACCGCAGCTATGAGGATGGGTGCTGAAGGGATTAGAATAATGTGCGCGGGAAGGTTAGGCGGAGCTGAAATGGCAAGAACAGAACAGTACAAAGAAGGCAGAATTCCCCTGCATACACTAAGAGCAGATATTGATTATGCTAACGGCAGAGCTGAAACTATTTATGGCTCTATCGGAATTAAAGTTTGGATTTGCCGGGGAGAAATCCTTGGTAAAAGAGTCACTGAATAAAAACGATATCCGGAGTTTTTAATTATGTTAATGCCCAAAAGAGTAAAATACAGAAAAGCCCAGCGTGGAAGAATGGCAGGAAAGGCTTACAAAGGAAGCCGGGTTTCATTCGGCGATTACGGTCTAAAAGCATTAGAACCACACTGGATTACCAGCAGACAAATTGAAGCATGCCGCGTTGCACTTACGAGAAAGATGAAACGTGATGGTAAGGTATGGATCAGGATTTTCCCGGATAAACCTGTTTCAAAGAAGCCACTTGAAACAAGAATGGGAAAAGGAAAAGGTGCTCCGGAATTCTGGGTTGCCGTTGTAAAACCGGGAAGAGTTTTATTTGAAGTATCAGGTGTTACAAAAGAACTGGCAGAAGAGGCTTTAAAACTCTGTTCGTATAAACTGCCTATAAAAACAAAAGTGGTTTCCAGACCAGATTTAAGTCAATGAGGTATGTAAATGAAAATTCATGAAATCAGAGAAATGAAAACTGAGGAACTTATAAAGAGAATTGAAGAAGAAGAAAGAAATATTGTTGATTTAAGGTTCGCTCATCAGTTAAAACAATTAACTAATACAGCTAAACTTGGTCTTGCTAAAAAAGATATTGCCAAATTGAAGACTATTCTCAAAGAAAGAGAAGCGGCTGAAGCCCGGTCTGAGAAAAAAGAAGGAGTTGAGGCATAAATGGAACAGCGTTCTTTAAGAAAAACCAGGATAGGAATTGTTGTTAGTAATAAAATGCAGAAAACAATTACTGTAGCAATTGAGAGAAGAGTACCTCATCCTCTTTACAATAAATATTATAAGAAGACAACAAATCTGATGGCTCATGATGAGCAAAGCGAATGCAAAATCGGTGATAAAGTTAAAATAATGGAAACACGCCCATTAAGTTCAAAGAAAAGATGGCGTTTAGTAGAAATTGTTGAAAAAGCCAAGTAAAGGAACAGGAGAAAATGATACAGGAAGAAACAAATCTCGTAGTTGCCGATAACTCCGGCGCAAAAAAAGTAAGATGCATCCGTGTACTTGGCGGCAGCGGAAGAAAATATGCAAGTGTCGGCGACCTGATTGTAGTTGCTGTTAAGTCAGCTATTCCTAACGGAACTGTAAAAAAGGGTGAAGTTTCAAGAGCTGTTATAGTAAGAACAAAAAAAGAAGTAAGAAGAAAAGATGGTTCATACATTCGATTTGATGAGAATGCTGCAGTATTGATAAATAATATGAATGAACCGAAAGGGACCCGTATTTTCGGTCCTGTTGCAAGAGAATTGAGAGAGAAACAGTTTATGAAAATTGTTTCATTAGCACCTGAAGTTTTATAAGAATCGGATACAATATGAAAATTCATAAAAATGACAATGTAATAGTAATTTCCGGTAATGATAAAGGAAAAACCGGTAAGGTATTGAAAGTATTTCCCCAAAATACCAAGGTAATTGTTGAGGGAATCAATCTGAGGAAAAGACATACAAAACCGAGTCAGAAAAGTCCCCAGGGCGGAATAATTGAAAAAGAAGCTCCGATTCATGCTTCTAATGTTATGCTGCTTGATCCTAAGACAAATGAACCCACGAGACTAGGTTCACAGATCATCCTGGATGAAAATACGGGTAAGAAGAAGAGAACACGTATCAGCAGGTCGACCGGAGAAATGGTTTAATATTTAACAATCAACCTAAAGCGAATTATTAGAAATGGCTGAAAAGAAAACGAAAAAAGAACCAGAAGCAAAACAATCTGAAGCAAAACAATCTGAAGCAAAACAACCAAAGGCTTCAAAAAAAGGAAAAGAAGCAAAAGCTGCGCCTTCTCCCAAGGTAAAAATAAAAACACGCCTTGCAGATACTTATAAGAAGGAAATTGTTCCCGACCTGATGAAGAAGTTTGGATATAAAAGTATAATGCAGGTTCCGCATCTACACAAGATTGTTGTCAATATGGGTGTAGGCGATGCTGTTGCGGATCCAAAAATACTTGAAGAAGCGGTTAAAGAACTTGAAACGATAACCGGGCAAAAACCAAGTATACGGAAAGCCAGGAAAGCTATTTCGAATTTTAAGCTCAGGGAAGGTGTTAACATCGGCGCCATGGTTACGTTAAGGAAGGAAAGAATGTATGAATTTCTTGATAGACTTGTGAACATTGCACTCCCGCGAGTAAGAGACTTCAGAGGTTTATCAGATAAATCATTTGATGGAAGAGGAAATTATTCTTTAGGTATTAAGGAACAAATTATTTTTCCGGAGATAAACTCTGACAGAATCGGAAAGGTAATGGGAATGGATATTACAATTGTGACTACAGCACAGTCAGACAATGAAGCTTACGAATTGCTTCAATCATTTGGAGTTCCGTTCAGAAAAAAAGAGATTAAAACAGCTTAACAGGAGAATTAATGGCTCGTAAAAGTTTAATTGCAAGAGAAGACAAAAGGCGCAGGCTGGTTGAAAAATATGCCAAAGTCAGGGAAGAGTTGAAAGAAAAAGGAGACTATGAGGCATTGCAGAAACTTCCTAAGAATGCTTCACCCGTTCGTTTACACAACAGGTGTATGTTCACCGGA
>DATFVA010000137.1:0-3336 GCA_035260565.1 Ignavibacteriaceae bacterium
ACCTGTCGATGATATTTTCGCCCAGTTCAGGGCAGAGGGAAAACATAAGCATACCGGCTGGCTCCATGGGAAGGTAAAAAGAGATGCTTCCGGAAATCCTGATGTCGTGCAGAAACAACTCGTCGAAGTAGCTGACCTCGATACTCTCATCGGCTTTAAAGGCAATTATATGATATTCCCCATGAAGGAACATAATGCCCTTACAGAACTTATGGCGGCACCCTTTATCGATGAGGCTTTCGGTGCAATGGATCCCGACGAGCTCAGCAATATAAACCTGGGTGAATTTTCAAAATATATCTGCTGCCTGCATGATGAAGATCCCGCGGAGTATGAAAGGCTAAAACCTGTCTTGAAAGATTGGCTCGGAAAACTTCTGGCCGATCCCCTGAGGAATGGTGATGAGATTATTATTCCGACAGGGTCGCTTTTTATTGAGATGCTCCCTTCAGATAAATCCCTGCTTGAAGATTTCAAACTCAAACACAGGGAGTGGGATGTATATAAGGTCCAGGCGGAAGTCAGGAAAATGGAGCTTGAAAATATCCGCTATGCCGCACGTCTTCTCAACCTCGAACGCAGCGATCCCGAGATTGATAAGGAAATACGCATCGATGGCAATGGCTCCGGTATTGATATAACCGAGAATTAAATTCCGGTATGGGAAGTCTTCAAACGCTTGTCCGGAAACAGGATCCAGAAAAAAGCATAATTGCTCTCCTTGAAGTGCGTTTTGCCGGTCCCTCTGATCCTGGAGTGGCAGAACGCTCTCATCTGATCAGGGAAATAATTGATGGTATCCCCGGCTCAAATGCTTCTTATTACTATGACAGGCTGAGTAATAAGAAATCTAACGAAAGAATTTCAGTCTTGTTCCGCCATGTTCTGTCGTCTCCTTTCAGGGAATCATTATTAAAAACACTGAAACAAAAATCCGATGATTACCGTGCCGTCTTAACACCTGTCCCTCCCGTTTCCGCTGTACCCGCAAATAATCCCCCGGCTGGATTTTCTTCCGGAAGACTATCGCCTCCTCCGCTCTCCACTTCCCCCATGTTTACCGGCGTGCGTCCGTCAGCTTTTAACTCCGTTTCCATAGCCGGCAATCGTAACAGGTATACCGATACCTTAAGAAATAAAATTGAATCCTACCTGGGAATTGAAAACAGCAGTATCAGGGACGCTGCTTTCCGGTTCTGGTATTCCGGTAAAAAGATATCGGCTGTTCAGGCTACACACGAATGGGATAAAATTGATGACCGCATCATGTTCTTCCGTTATTACCTCGATGCAGCTTATTCCGGTTCCGGTATTAGTCTTACTTTAGATGAATTCGTGGAAGCTATCCTCGGGGAGGAACTGAAGTATGAAAAATCCAAAGGCCTGAACTATGACCAGCCTTTCCCTTCAAATGATTTCTCCGCCAGGTATGGCTCGCTTAATACCACAGCCGGCAGCCTCAGGGATTTCAGATGCGGCGCTTCCCATCATAGGTTCGGTCAGCTTCCCGATCCTCCCAGGTTTGAAAGAGAACTTACATCATGGGAAATCTTTCAGCTTATGCTTGAAGAAATGCATCTTACTGAAGAAGAGTATTATAACCTCGATGCATTGATCCGGAAAGAAAATTTCAATGATGATGAGATCAATTATATTTTCAGTCACGCTTATATATACAGACAATTCCTTACTGCCCTGCAGTATAAAACCATAGCAGGTGAAACAACACTGCGGAAATATATTGCAGATTGGAAAAAGGAAGAGGAGTATATTAAGAAGTATGGTAAACCAAATGATCCCACCCGCCTGATAAAGGTTGACCCGAACCTGATTAAGTCAACGGTTTTCAGAGCTTCTCAGAATGAAGCCGCCATGGCAGCATATGAAATATTGAAAAAAGTCAAGGCGGCTTTCAAAAAGGTCGCGCCTTATATCAGTCTCATATGCGATTTTATCCCTTATGTTGGGCAGATTAAAGGACTTATTGAAGGAGTAGCCGGAATCGATATTATAACAGGAGATGAACTCGCCGGCTGGCAGCGGGTATTGGCAATATTGCCGGGAGGAATTGAACATAGCGGCAGTTTACTTAAAGGTGCAAAGTACCTTGCAAAAACAGCAGCTAAAGCTGCTAAAAGTCCCGAGCTTCTCGTAGTGCTTACACTTGCAACTAAAACCGGTAAACACCCCGTTGAGATTATTAATAATATGAAAGCCGTAGCAGCGATGAGCGAGACAGCAATAAAAGCTGCCGGTGAAGAAGCAAAAGTTGCTAAAGTATCAAAAGCACTGCAGGTTACTGAAACTCAGGCCGAAGCCATTAGAGAAATAAGAAAAGCTGCTGATCAGATCAAAGCAGCTAAGCCTGTCCCCTTCCCCTCCCTTGGTAAATATGCCCCCGGGATCAAAACTACAGCAGCCGTAATTAAACATGCACCTGCTCTTACAGATAATGGCGACCCTGCCGTAAATAACCGGGGAAATAACGACAGGATTACCGCTCAGAATCAAAAACCAAAACCTGCACCTGCACAGCCCGCCGATGATTCTCCGGCTCTGCCTCCAAAAGATAAACGCAGCAGAAAACGCGCCCGAAGCAGGAAGCAGCTCTGGTTCAAATATCCACCTGGAGGATTAAGGATTATCCAGTCATTATTACGTCTTTCAAAAAGAGGATACCAGGTTTATATATTAAAAGCGGCAGATGATACCGTACTGTATGTAGGCAAATCAGGCGGGGCAGGCGGTTTGGCTCCTCAGAGCTGGTTAAAGAGGATCAGCGAACATATAAAAGATACAACAAAAGGAGATTGGATCGGCAGTGTGGACAAAATAACAGTCACAAGCGGACTGAATGAAGCCGAAGCATTTGCACTCGAAGAAGTTCTAATAGAACAAACAAAACATACCAATAAGAACCTCATACCCGGAGAATTTTCCAAAAGATTTCCCCAATCAAGCTTATCTGCAAACTATCAGTCAGCCTTACAGAAAACCCCCCATAACTTCGACGTCGATATCGTCAACTAACATATTGTACAGCGCCTGTCCAGCTCCTGGCGGGAAACCCTGTTTCGCTCCTCCCCCCGTCCAGCACTATTACGAAAACTCCCGATAAACCGATGCTGACTAATAAGTTTCTGATTTGTCACACTGAGCCTGTCATTTCGAACCCCGGCAAACATAGTCCCAACTTCAAGCCGGGGTGAGAAATCTTACTTCTCCCTTGTTCCTTTTATCTTTTTTCTTGTCCCTTGTTTCCCCCTCCTTACTCCTTACTCCTTACTCCTTACTTCTTACTTCTTACTTATTCCTTGTTCCTTGTTCCTTTTATCT
>DATFVA010000138.1:0-5052 GCA_035260565.1 Ignavibacteriaceae bacterium
GGAATCAACCATGGTTCGAATACCGCTATTAACATAATTTATTCAGGCACGGTATCAGCAGCGCGTGAAGCAGCAATTATGGATATCCCATCCATGGCTATTTCGGTAACAAATCACGAAGCTACCGATTTTAAGTTTGCAGGTAAGATAACCAGGCTTCTTGCTCAACAGCTTGCCGGTAAAGATCTGCCTTTAGGAACTTTACTGAACGTAAATGTTCCAGATGTTCCCGAAGCTAAGGTTGCCGGAATAAAGTTAACCCGCCAGGGTAAATCCAAGTGGGATGACGTATATGAGCAGAGGGTAGATCCCTATGGAAAAAATTATTACTGGCTGACCGGCAGTCTAATGGAAGTTGATACTGCAATGGAAACAGACCAGGCGGCAATAAGGAAAAATTATGTTTCAGTCAGTCCAATTCATTTCGATCTGACCGATTACGAAACTTTCGAAAGAATGAAAAACTGGAAAATAGAAAACCTGCTTAATGGCAAAAAATTATAAAATCTTTCAGATAGATGCATTTACAGAAAATCCCTTTGAAGGGAATTCTGCCGGGGTAATGTTTGCAGAAAATTTTACACCTGAGCAGATGCAGAAGATTGCCCGTGAGATGAACCTGGCAGAAACTGCATTCCTTTTCCCTTCTGATAAGGCGGACTATAAGCTGAGGTGGTTCACGCCTGCTGTAGAAGTTGATCTTTGCGGCCATGCGACGATAGCCTCACTGCATTTCCTTTTTGAGAATAAACTGCTTAAGGATGGGGCTTCCACAGGATTTGAAACCAGGAGCGGGATACTGAACTGCGGATTAAAGAACGGTTATTATTTTATGCAGATCCCTTTTTACGGGATGGAAGAGTTTACAGGATGCAAAGAGGAAATTATTGATGCATTAGGAGCAGAGAGAAATTCTGTTGTTGATGAAACTCCTTTCATCATCCTGGAGAACGGGAACCTTTACTTAAGGGTTGACGGATTAAAAACGCTGCACAGTCTGAAACCGGACTTTAAAACTTTGAAGCAGCTTACAGAAACTAAGCACGAATTTGAAGGCGTAGTAGTTTATTCACTTGAGACTGTTGATAAAGGCAGCTTTGCACACAGCCGGTATTTTGTTCCTTACTATGGGATTGATGAGGATCCTGTAACCGGATCGACTAACGGACCTATGTTAATGGTATTCATAAAACTCGGATTTATTAAAGAGGAAGAGGTATCTGTAATATTTGAACAGGGCGATGTAATGGGAAGAAGAGGAAGGGTAAAGGTAAGCTACAATAAATCAGCCGGTGGGTTGTATATTTCAGGGAAGGCAGTAACTGTCTTAAAGGGAGAACTTGCTTTTTAATGTTTAACTTTGAAAAAATCAATCTCTCCTTTTCATTTAACGGAGTGTTCTTCTTTATTGGGCTGATACTGCTTGCTGCATACGCCCTTTATATGTACCGCTACACACTTCCTCCGGTAAGTCCTGCAAAAAAAACCCTCCTTGTCTTATTAAGGACTTTCGCGCTGATACTAATACTGTTCATAATATTTGAGCCCGTAGCAACATTAGCAAAAAAGATAGTCCTTCAGCCGATCAACCTCGTATTTGCTGATGATTCGCATTCAATTGAAATTAAAGACGGTACTCAAAGAAGCGAAAATGTAAGGAAATTTATTGACGGTCTGAACAACAATAATTTAACCGGCAGTTCCGAACTATTTACATTCGGGACAATGGTAACGCCCTTTTCGTACGACAGTCTTCCTGAACTTTCATTCAACGAAGGGAGCACTAATTTTTCAAAGATCTTTTCTTTTATAAAGGATCAGAAGGAAAACATTGCCTCAGTATCAATTATAAGTGACGGCGTTATAACCGAAGGAGCCAATCCATTATTCACCGCGGAGAAACTTAACATCCCTGTGTTTACTATCGGTGTAGGGGATACCACAAGACGAAACGATATAGAGATCAGGAACATTCTGCATAATGAATATATTTACGCAGAAACCCCTACCACAATCTCTGCAACTCTTTTAAATAAGGGATTTGGAAATAAACCTGCATCAATATCGCTTTATGAAAACGGCAATGTACTGGAAAAAAGGAACATAACATTATCGGGCGACGGCACCCAGAATGAAACTTTTAATTACGTTCCCAAATCAGGGGGAGAAAAAAAATTAACGCTAGAGGTAAATAATAACGAGGGCGAATTTACATTTGAGAACAACAGAAGAGTTTTTTACATAAATGTTCTAAGTAATAAAATTAAAATCCTTATCATTGCCGGAAGTCCTTCTCCAGATCTTTCCTTTGTCAAAAGTTCCCTGGAAGAGGATAAGAATTTAACTATCAAATCCCTTACACAGGTAGCTGCCGGCAGGTTCATTGAAAAAATAACTCCCTCTGCTGCACTTGACAGTGCTGAGATAATAGTTCTTATCGGATTTCCGACAAAAGGAACGAGTACTGAGCTTTTAAACCAGGTAAAAGAAGCCGTTTCCCAAAAGGGAAAACCTTTCTTTTTACTGCTGGAGGATAATACAGATTTCAACAAATTAAAAAGCCTTCAGCCTGAACTGCCTTTTAATATCAGGAATATTGACAACGGAGCATCTGAAGTTCAGCCTGTCGTCAGCAGCAGTGAGAGTGAGAACCCACTGCTGCAGAGTAATGCGGCGAACGCTGTAGATACCTGGAATAACCTTCCACCCGTATTTATAACGAACGCAGAGATCATTGCAAAACCCGAAAGCGAAACGGTAGTAAAAGCAAAGATGAATAATGTTGCACTTAATACGCCAATGATCATTTTAAGAAGATTAGGA
The DNA here is from genome assembly GCA_035260565.1 of Ignavibacteriaceae bacterium. Taxonomy (GTDB): domain Bacteria; phylum Bacteroidota; class Ignavibacteria; order Ignavibacteriales; family Ignavibacteriaceae; genus DATFVA01. The sequence continues at coordinate 2,824 of DATFVA010000138.1, forward strand.
AGTAAAAGGTCTATCAGCTTACTGGCAAGCGGAGTATGGAGATGGAAGCTGCAGACAGCCACAAAGCAGGTAAACATTTTTGACAGTTTTATCCATAACAGTATGAAATGGTTAAAGAGTTTTGAAGAACAGAAGCAGGTTTCTATAAAAACCACGAAAAAGCTTTATGCCCTTGGTGAACCCGTTGAATTTTCCGCAGAAGTTTATGATGCTTCCTACAACCCGGTTAACGATGCAGAAGTTAAAATAAGTATAAAGCATGAAGATCAAAAGGACGAAATAATATTGAATTCTCTCGGCAGCGGGCTATACGAAGGGACATATCAGACTACACAGACAGGCGATTTTGCTTTCAGCGGGACAGCCTCAAGGAATAATAAAGAGCTTGGTTCTGACGGCGGCAGTTTTAACATTGGCGAGGTTGATATTGAACAGCTTAATCCCAATATGGATTATGAGTTCCTGTCTTCCCTGGCAAATAATACGGGAGGCAGGTTTTTCTTTTATCCCGATATGAATGAACTCTATCCTGTTTTAAAAAACATTCAGCAGAATGCTTCAAAAGAAAAAACAGAAATAAGTGAAATACGGTTATGGTCGAGCGAATGGCTTCTGATTATAGTTATTATCCTGTTAGGGATTGAATGGTTCATAAGGAAACAATCTGGAATGCTGTAAAAGATGATGGTTAACTTCAGTACTTCATTTATTGATCTCATAATTCCCCGGTTCTGTCCCTGCTGTAAAACAAAACTCGCTTCTGGTTCATTTTTCGTATGCAAAGAATGCCTGGACAAAATTAAAAAACCTGATGAAAAGAGACTGAACCGGGAATTTAAGAGGAAGTTTGCCGACAGCAATATTATTTCCGATTTCACCTCACATTTTGTTTTTGAGAAAGATAAGGAGATCCAGAATATTATTCACGCACTGAAATATGAGAAGAAATTTTTACTCGGTGTTTTCCTCGGAACCCTTCTGGGAGAAACAATTACAAAATCATTTGCCGGACAAAAAATCGACTTAATGGTGCCAATTCCACTGCATCATCTTAAAAAAGCTGAGAGAGAATTCAATCAATCATTTTATATTGCGAAAGGAATCCATAAGATTACGGGAATTAAAGTGAGCACCCGACTGATAAAAAGAAAAAGATATACAGAATCACAGACAGCTATGGACATATTTGAGCGGGAAGAAAATATAAGAGGAGCATTCATTTCAACCAAAAAATTAAAAGGTGAGAATATTCTGATAATCGATGATGTAATTACGACCGGGTCCACCACCAGGGAGTGCGGAAGAGTTCTCCTCAATGCCGGAGCAGGCAAGATTTATGCTGCTTCCGCTGCCATTGCCCGGTAGGGCTACATCCTATCGGGAGCGCTTACTCCCAATATATTCAGTCCGTTCTTTAAAACGATTTTTGATGCAACAGCAAGCGCAACCCTTGCTTCAGCGAGTTTTCTTTCTGTGCCCAGTATCCTGCAGAAAGTATAAAATTTATGAAATGCAGCAGCTAAATCCTCAAGAAATGTGCAAATCCTGCCGGGTTCATAACTTTCAGCCCCTGCAGCAACTTCATCTTTAAATTTATTCAATCTTTTGAGAAGCTGAATTTCTTCTTCTGCCGAAAGTAGGTTTAAATTTTCCACAGACGATTTCAGATCCTCTTTTTCAATCATTTTTAAGATAGAGCAGATTCTTGCGTGAGCATATTGGAGGTAGAATACAGGGTTCTCATCCGATTGTTTTTTAGCGAGAGTCAAGTCGAAGTTCATATGCGTTGTTACACTACGCATATTAAAAAAGTACCTTACAACATCGCTCCCCACTTCATCAATTAACTGATCCAGGGTTACATAATTAGCTTTGCGGGTAGACATTTTAACAACCTCACCATTTTCGGTGATGGTGACGAATTGGTGGATTAAGACCTTTATCTTATCAGTATCATAACCTAGTGCATTTAACCCTGATAATATATCAGGGTACGTGGCATTATGATCAGAACCGAAGAGATCGACAATCAGGTGGTATCCCCTTTTAAATTTTGTTTCATGGTACGCAATATCAGGGAGACGGTACGTCGGCTCACCTGTAGACTTGATAATAACTTTATCCTGTCTTTCTTGCTGCGGGCCGGATAAATCTCCCATCTCGGACAACTTTAACCATGTAGCATTATCTTTTTCATATGAAAGGTTTTTTTCTTTGAACTCTTTAAGG
>DATFVA010000139.1:0-2655 GCA_035260565.1 Ignavibacteriaceae bacterium
GCTGAGGATTGTGCTGAAATAAGCCGCGAAATCGATAAAAACCTGGAAGAACAGAATATGCTTGATTCCGGGTACAGGCTGGAAGTATCATCTACCGGAGTAAACAGGCCGTTAAAGTACTTAAAACAATTTCCCAAACATATTAACAGAAAGTTTGATGTTTCCTACAGGGAATCCGATATCGTTAAGAAAATGTCCTGTACATTGACAAGAATTGAAGGTACCAGCCTGGTGTTCCTTAAGAGCAGCCGGGAGGAAGTGATAGTCGATTTTTCCGATATTATAAAAGCAAAAGTAATAATTAGTTTTTCTTAGAGGAGAATAAAATATAAATGAACTCAGAGATTGTAGAATCCTTTGCCCAGATGGTAAGGGATAAAGGCATTGATAAAGACGTCTTGGCGGGAATACTGGAAGAAATATTCGGGCTTCTGGTCAGAAAAAAATACGGGGATGAGGCGAAATATGATGTTGTGGTGAATATGGATCGGGGAGATATTGAAATATTTCTCGAAAGAGAAATAGTTGAAGAAGTTGAGGATCCTAATACACAGGTCAATATTGAAGAAGTGAACCGTAAAGGTAATGAGGAAGAACTTGAAGTCGGTGACGATTATGTCGAGAAAATTGAGATTTCCTCTCTTGGAAGACGATTGATTACACTTGCAAAACAGAGCCTGAACCAGAAGATACGTGAGATTGAAAAAGATATCATTTATAATGAGTATAAAGAGCTGCTGGGAGAGATTGTAGTTGGCGACATTTATCAGATCAGGAAGAGCGATATCCTTGTAAACCATAATAAAAATGAACTTGTACTTCCCCGAAATGAGCAAATCCCCTATGAACGGTACAAAAAAGGGGCAACAATCAGGGCCATAGTTAAAGAAGTACGTAAAGGCAACAGCGGTCCTGTGATTATTGTCTCACGTTCCGATAATATGTTCCTGAGAAGGTTATTTGAAATTGAAATTCCTGAAATTTATGATGGAATTATCGATATTAAGGCAATAGCACGGGAACCCGGCGAAAGGGCTAAGGTCGCAGTCGAATCCCAGGATAACAGGATTGATGCAGTAGGTGCCTGTGTCGGAATGAAAGGAGTCAGAATCCACGCAATCGTCAGAGAATTAAATAATGAGAATATAGACGTAATTAATTATTCTGATGATTCGATCGTTTTTATTCAAAGATCCCTTGCTCCTGCAAAGCTTAAAAAGATTGAAGTTGATGACGATGAGAAGAAAGCAGTGGTAACTGCAGATGCTGACCAGGTTTCTCTCATTGTGGGAAGGAACGGAGTTAATATCAGGCTTGCAATGAAACTCACGGAGTATGAAATTGAAATACTTCGTGAAGAAAGACCTCTTGAAGAATACGAGGAAGATATCGAATTAATAGATCTGAAAGAAGAACTTGGTGCTGATATATACGAACTGCTGATAAATCATCGCTATGATACTGCGCTTGAAGTTCTCCAGGCGGGTCCTGAAAAATTGAAAGAGATCGAAGGATTGGATGAAGATAAAATCAATGAGATTTTAAATCTAATAAAAGAGCAGTTTGAAGAAGAAGAATAGCTTTAAAAACAGATAAGGATATTATGGCAGAAGCCAAATCGAAAAAGATCAGAGTTTATAAATTAGCTTCCGAATACAATTTATCTGCAGAACAGTTGATTGAATTCCTGAAGAAAAAAGGACATGAGATAAAATCTCATATGACGCTTGTTTCGGATGATATGATGAAGGATATCCAGGATCATTTCAAGAAGGATATTGAAAAGGCTGAAAAACATTATAAAAAGATAGCTGAATTCAATAAGAAAAGGGTTGAAAGATCCGAAGAAGAAGAGAAGAAAACTAAGAAAGCAGAACCTGCAGTTGAAGAAGTAGAAGCAGCTGAGCAGGAAAAACCCGAAGGAGTTGTTGAGGAAGCAGCAAAAGAGGAACAGCCTCCCCAGGTTGAAGAAAAGCTGCCTGCTCCTGAATTTCAGGAAGAACCGGTTAAAGCTGAAGAACTGGCTCCGGAAGTTCATGAAGAAGCTCTTCCGGAAAAGAAAGAGGATCAATTTATTTCTCCTAAGGATAACGAAGCCGGTAAAAGAAAGGGACTTAAGGTTGTAGGAAAAATTGACCTGGATGAGAAGAGGACCCCGGCACCTAAAACTGAAAAGCCCGCGGAAGAAGCGGCTGAGAAACCCAAACAGGAACCAGTCAAGAAGAAGAAAAAACCAAGAGCGAAAAAGAAATCTACAGATGTTGCTCCTGAAGAAACTGTTGTTTCGAAGAAGAAAAAAAGAGTTAAAAAATTTGAAATAGATGAGAAAGACGTAAAGGAAGCAATAAGAAAAACTCTGCTTAGTATGGATGATTCTGTCGCTTCGGGCAGAGCAAGTTCAAGAAAGAAGAAAAGGAAAGAAAGAGAAGCCGAAGAGGAGAGACGGCTTGAAGAAAGATCCCGCGAAGAAAAGAAAATTAAAGTAACAGAATTTATTGCTGTGAATGAGCTCGCAAACTTGATGGGCGTGCCGGTTGGCGATGTAATAGCCAAATGTATCGAACTCGGGTTAATGGTGTCTATTAACCAGAGACTTGATGTTGAAACAATTACTCTCGTGGCAGATGAATTTGGATTTGAAGTAGAATTTCAGAC
>DATFVA010000140.1:0-2726 GCA_035260565.1 Ignavibacteriaceae bacterium
GTCTTGCTTCCGAATCGAATGACAGCGGCACTTCGAAAAGGGTACTCGGTACAATATTAACCTGGATGGCTGAACGGAAAACTCTTGTTTTTCTGGTTGCCACTGCCAATGATATCCAGAACCTTCCGCCGGAATTAATGAGGAAGGGGAGAATGGATGAAATATTCTTTGTCGACTTGCCTTCGGATTCTGTCAGAAAAGAAATCTTAATCATTCATCTGAAGAAAAGAGAATTAGATCCTCAAAACTTTGACCTGGATAAAATATCGGCTGCCTGTGAGGGGTTTTCAGGATCGGAAATTGAACAGGTAATTGTATCCGGTTTTTATTCCGTCATCGGAGGGTATAAACAGCTTACTACAGAAATACTGCTTGATGAAATCAAAAGGACGAAACCGCTTTCGGTTATCATGGCAGAGAATATTGAGTCAATGAGAGCATGGGCTTTGGGTAGGACTGTCCCCGCCAATTAAATTGATACGGGGAAATGAGCTCAGGATCTGTTTTTAGAAATTGAAATCGCCTACTGAAATCCTGAACGGGTACATAAGATAAAACCGGGTCACATTATTCTTAAACTCAACGGCAGGGGAAGGTAATTTGATGTAATTGAGTGACTGCCTGAACCAGTTCCAGAACCATCCCCCTTCAGGAAGAATCTTTACCAGGTTATAATCGAGTCCTATCATATATCTTCTTGTTGCCAGCTGATCGGGAGAACCGCCAGTACTTGCAGCATCTATTGCGTCAGCACCGTATCCGAAAGAAAGATCAAGCCAGGGAACCCAGTATTTTTTCATTTCGCCAGGCAGAATATTGTAGACGTTTACCGACCACCAGAATGTTGAGCTGTTATAATCATCTATGAATGTTCTGGGTCTTGTGCTGAGTACAGGTTCACCTGACCATTCGGAGGGAATATACTGCCATTTTGGGGTGATGTTCTGAAGCGCCGGCACATAATGCTGTGCAAGGAAAAACAATGAGCCTGCTGCATCGGCGTACCAGTCGGAAGGACTAAATCCCCAGCTTGTAGCAAACCCGTCTTCTGTCTCTACGTAGGTCTGGTATGCAATACCCAGTGCAGTTCCCCAGATGGAAGCATCATCCCAGGAAAATCCCGATGCAAGCAGTCCTTCACTCATTAAATATGAAATAAGATATCCCCCGTAAAAATGTCCTGCTTTATCTACCTGAAGCGCATATACCCAGTCCTCTTCAAAATGAAATTTGCCGCGGTCTTTGCTCCACCATGCATTTGCCTGGTGAAAGTGAAGCCAGGTAAGAGTTCCGAGATAGATCCCTCCGAGAACGGCTGCACTGGTTGGTCTTATTTCAGTTTCAGTATTTGGAAGGAGACCATCCAGCGTATACCGTCTTTCACCGGCGTATGTGAATTTATCGGAAGAAAGAAAATGCGGAGGTTTATTAGTTCCGGGTTCAGACAGGCTGTCGGCATTTTGGGCAAACCCTGTAACAGCAGTCAACACTAATATTAAAAAGGTGAATAGTGTGAACCTCCTTCTTTCGAAACTGAAATCCAAAAGGAGTGATTTTCTGTTCAACTTGTTTAATGTTTTGAGGAGTATCAATAACTGCCAAATTTAAGAGTTAATAAAAAATTCATCCCCTCTAAATCATTCTTTGAAATATCATAAACGGGAATGTAGGAAGATATCATTCTATAGCTTATCCCGGCATCGGCATGAAGCCATTCATAAATCGTGGTCTCAAAATTCAGTCCCGGCTCCCATACCAGAAGATTGCGGTTTGAATATCCTTTATTTATATCTTTTAAATGAAAACTTAATCCGCCGCTTCCTAAAAGCATATCAACCGAAATATTAAATTTGCTTTCGTACAGCAGCAGGTATTCAAATTCCAGTCCCCCGTAATTAAAATCAAGCAATAAATTCTGACTATAATGGGTATCGGTGAAACCCGAATTTACATCACTTGATAAAACGTAATAACCTGCGCCAAGGACAATTCTTTTATTTATTATCCAGCCTGCTTTTACACCAGCGATCAGAGCCGACTGACCAACAAATTTTGAATATTTAAAAACAGGCGCCCCAAATGCACCGCTCTCAAGACTTTGAGGAAAAGAAGATACAGAATAAATAATCAGAATAAGTATTGTAAATAAATATTTTTTCATCAGGATGTAAAATTAAACTATAATCTTCATATTTTAATCACTTTAAATTCAGCATTGCTAAAATAAATTTTCTTTTATTTCCAAAGCAATGTAAAAAACAGTTAAAACTATTTGGGTGTACTTTCTATATGCCTGGAGAATCCAATGGCTGTTTAGCTGTTGGACCGGGATATACAGAATAGAAGCATAACCGTTTTAACATCAACAGATTATATTTCAAACCTCTCAGATCTTTTCCTTCAGCCGAAGAGCGATTTCCGTTTTTATTTTACTCACAATTATGCTAAATTTGTACGAAAATTAAACGGGTTATTGGGTCTTTCATCCTTTATTTACCTGAATTCTTTCGGCCATCTCTCGGCCTCAAACAACGGTCTAACTCCGACGAAATGCCGGGGATAAATAAGCTTCTGACAGGCCGCGCATAAATTTCAGATTAAATATTACTTTTTAGGCAGCCCCTTAATAAGATAAGGTCCTATGTGCTGAAGCCATTGGTTAATGAGACATCTTTGTCCTTTAAACTTTTCTCTTTCAGGTTTATATTCATTCTTAAATTTCAAAT
>DATFVA010000141.1:0-8996 GCA_035260565.1 Ignavibacteriaceae bacterium
GGTCGATGAATGATTTGATCCTGTTTTGCTGGTGGGGACTCAAAACATTATACACATAATCGGCAAAAAATCCTGCCCCTAAATTTAGCGCAAAAATCGAACCGCTGAAGAAAATATCTTTTTTGAAAACAAAGAGTGCAACAGAAATAATAACCAGAGAAGCAACGAAATAGTAGACACCGAATAGAGATGAAATTGCGACAAACCCGGGACTCAGCACAATGAACAAACCAAAAAGGCTGATCCCTTTCCAGAAAATCATTGTGATAATTATTCCAATAAAAACAAGTGCTGTTCCCATATCAGGTTCGAGAAGAATAAGGCCTACAGGAACCAGACCTATAATAAGTGTAATGACTATATCTTTAAACGATTCTATATTGGTATTGCTCCTGCTGAGAAAAGACGCAACAACAAGTATGGTCCCTATCTTCGCCATTTCCGAAGGCTGAAATCCAACACTCCCAAGGTCAAGCCAGCTTTTAGCTCCCGATATCTGTCTTCCCATAACCAGAACTGCCATAAGTAGTCCAAGCGAAAGAAGGTACAATGGTATAGCCATCACCCTGAATGAGCTGATAGGTATTGAATAAGTTACAAAGAATACAATAAATGCTGCGATTCCCCAGATCAGCTGTCTGTCAAAATTTCCCGAAGCAGTAGGGTGATGGACTGTAGAACTGTATATGGCAGCCAGACCTATCCCAAAAAGCAGCAGGCACGGAATAAATATCCCGAGATCAAATTTGTCCTGTAATTTATAATCAATTCGCAAGTGAAGCCCCTATAATATTCTGATGCAACTTTTGTTCATATTTATTCTGTTCATCTTTCTTCGTTTTATCTTTCAATAGGTAAGCTTCAATAAGTTTTTTTGCAATGGGAGCCGCATATGTTGCTCCAAAACCGACATTCTCAACAACTACAGCAACGGCAATCTGCGGATTATCAAAAGGGGCAAAACCGATAAATAAAGCGTGATCTTTACCATGAGGATTTTGAGCAGTACCTGTTTTTCCTGCTATCTGAATATCCTTTGACCTTATTCTTCCGGCTGTTCCCGAACCGTTTACCACAAGGAACATTCCCTCCTTAACTATATCGAAAACTTTCTTATCTACACCAATATCAATTTTCTCAAACTTAAAAGGAATAAAATCTTTTGTTTTATTATCAAGATATCCCTTCACAATATGCGGTGTGTATGTTACCCCGTCATTGGCAATAAGAGAAACATATTTCGCAAGCTGTACAGGAGTGATGCTGACTTCTCCCTGTCCTATACCGAGGCTAGCCATTATACTTCTGGGCCAGTTAGGTCCATAAATTTTTTCATAATATTTGGCGCTGGGAATAAAACCTTTGGATTCCTCGCCAATGTCTATTCCGGTTTTTTGAGCGAAACCGAATTTCAGAGCATAATTATGCCAGTTATCAATCCCGATTTTATAAATCAGGTTATAGAAAAAAGTATTGCAGGATTTTTCGATAGCGTGAATAACATTCATAGAGCCATGCACACCATCACACTTAAAGAACCTTCCGTAGGTAAATCCGCCTCCACAGTAGTAAGTATAACTTGTATTAATCACTCCAAGATTAAGAGCGGCAACAGCTTCCATTATCTTAAAAGTGGATCCGGGAGGTTTCATCGACATAGTTGCCCTGTTAAAAAGCGGCTTGTCCTCGTCACTATAGAGTTTATTTAGAAATTCCCTTGAGGTTACATAAGAAAATGCATTCAAATCATAATCGGGGAAACTGCCCAGGCCGAGGACCTCACCGGTTTTTGGTTCTATAGCAACGAATGCGCCGCGGTATCCCTTAAATGCCTCCTCTCCTGCTCTCTGTACATCTGCATCAATCCCAAGCACAAGATCATTTCCTTTAACCGATGCAAGATCCGCATCGCCGTTCTTAAACCTGCCTATTTCTTTACGCCTTGAATCGACAAGGATATAATTATATCCTTTTTCACCCCTCAGATACTTCTCATAAGCCTTCTCAATTCCGTTATTACCGACATAATCACCCGGTTCATAATATTCATTTTCTTTTTGAAGCTGTTCAGGGGAGATTTCTTTTGTATAGCCGAACATATGTGATCCCATTATCCCGTCAGGATAACCCCGCTGCATTTCTACAATATAGTCTACTCCCGGTAAAAATTCAGAGTTCTCCTCGAGCCAGGAAACGGTTTTAAAATCTATACCTCTTTTGATCCTTACAGGAATATACTTTGAGTATATCTTGTTATTATAAAGTATCCTATTAATATAGCCCGAATCAACATCCAAAACATTTTCCAATATGCGGTTAAGCTTCCTATCGTAATCCGCAGGTATAATTCTAAGAGTATATGCGGGAATATTACTCACTATTACTTCACCGTTCCTATCGAGGAAAACTCCACGCAAGGGAGTTTGTTCAATTGCTTTAATACTATTGCTCGCAGATTTCTCATCATACTCTTCATGATTTATTATCTGCATCTGGAATAAACGGAACGCAAGCAGGGCAAAAGACCCGGCAATTATGAAAAAAATAATTGATTTCCTTTGGATAGACCCAAAACCGGAAGTTCTCAACTAACTCAAACTCCTCTTAGGATAAAATATTGAAACGATTATACTGATTACTGCTGTATAAAGTGCCGGAAGCATTGCCTGTTCAAAAAATAACGCAAGAATACTCTTGCTTAAATCAATCGTTGAGAAAAATGAATAAACCAGTGTATCAACAAGTGTGCAGAGAAGAACTATCAGGGAGAAGACATAGGATTTAAGATAAGCTTCTCTTTTATTTTCATTTGAAAAATAACCTGCAATAAATCCGGCAATGGTTTTTGAGAGCATTGCGCTGCCCAGTAAACTACCCGTAATCAGGTCAAAAAGAAAACCATAAACAAATCCCAACACTGTTCCGTAAACCTGACCGTACCGTACCGCATAAAAAACAAGGAGAATTAAAATAAGGTCAGGGACAACACCGTTTATGGCAACAAGGGGTATAAAGGTAGTTTGAATCACCAGCAGGGGGAAAAACAGCAGGATTGAAATTATGTAATGAGAACGCATTATTTACGATTGAAAAAATTTAATTCGAGATTGTTTTTTTGCTTGCTTTCAACGATACCCACTACAAAAACATTTTCCACACTGCCGAAATCTACAAACGGCTTTATCTTCGCCTCATTAAATATTCCTGTTTCAACTTTACTCAGTCCGGTTACAACCCCGACAGGAACAGGCACCGGAACTATTGAACTGATTTCAGATGTAACAATTCGATCGCCCGGTTCAATATCATAGGTTTTAGGTACATCTACAATTACCAGGTCCTTTCCATTCCATTTCATAATACCGTCAATCCTGCTTCGTTCGTCTTTAACAGTCAGTTTAAGGTCAATATTCTCAAGTGTCCTTGCTATTGAATAATCGTGCGAAACGGAGGTTATAACACCGACAATTCCCTTGTCATTTATTACCGGCATTCCTGCTTTAACACTATCCTTTTCACCTACATTAATAGTTACACTTCCCTGGGATTTTGTAGAAAGTTTTGAAACGACTGTAGCCGGGATCAAAGGATATTTTATAGTGTCTCTGAATCCCAGCAGGTTTTTTAGTTCATGATTTACTATTCCATATTCTCTCAGCCTGTTCACCTGCAGCATAAGTTCTGCATTCACTTCTCTCAATCTTTCGTTATCTTTTTTATATCTTGAAATATTTATAACATCGCTAACCACTGAAGTCACAGCAGCAAAACTGCCGAAAGCAACGGCTCTGACCTGGCGGACTTTAGAATTTTGGTTTTGTGAAAGGACAAAAAGACTGAAAATCAGAAGGATAACAAGAATTATATACTCTTTAAAATTTTCCCATAATCTGGAAATAAATCTAAACATCAGTATCTGCGGTTACGTATTAAAACTTTGGAATAATGATTTAAATTATCTATCACCTTCCCTGCTCCGCGCACAACAGCAGTAAGGGGATCTTCGGCAACGTGAACAGGAAGATTGGTTTCCATTCTGATGCGTTCATCAAGTCCTTTTACCAGGGCACCTCCCCCGGTTATCATTACTCCCCTATCGAGTATATCGGCAGAAAGTTCAGGAGGGGTTCTCTCCAGCGATTGTCTTACAGCATCAACAATCTGTACAACCGCTTCATTCAAGGCTTCTCTTATTTCAACCGAGCTTACTTCCGTTGTTTTTGGAATTCCGCCGACCAGGTCTCTGCCTTTAACCTGTATTGTAATTTCTTCTTTTAAAGGAACAGCAGATCCCACTTCACATTTTATTGCTTCAGCCGTTCTTTCGCCGATAAGGATATTATGGTTCTTTTTGAAGTACTGCATAATTGCGTAATTCATTTCATCCCCGGCTATCCTTATGGACTCTTCATTAACAATTCCCGATAATGCAATAACTGCAATTTCAGTTGTACCGCCGCCGATATCGATGATCATGTTTCCCACAGGAGCTTCCACATCAAGCCCGATCCCAATCGCAGCAGCCATTGGTTCAGCAATAAGATGAACCTCTTTCGCGCCTGCGTGTTCGGCGCTATCTCTGACTGCCCGTTTTTCAACTTCAGTTACACCGCTCGGAACAGCAACAACTACTCTTCTGGCAGAAAATGCACCGGCTCTGACCCTTTTAATAAAGGCTCTGATCATACCTTCGGCAATTTCGAAATCAGCTATTACTCCATCCCGCATAGGACGTGTAACACGGATCTCCTTATGCTCCCTGCCCTGCATCTCTTTCGCTTTATTGCCAAGGGCAATAATCCTCTTGGTGTTCTTGTCAAAAGCAACAATAGAAGGTTCATTAAGAACAATACCCTTGTTCTTCACGTAGATCAGGGTGTTCGCAGTGCCTAAATCTATGGCAATGTCTGCTGAAAAAAAATCAAATAGACCCATTATGCCTCTTTAATGTTTAAAGTGTCTGATTCCGGTAAAAACCATTGAAATATTATTTTGATTAGCTGCTTCGATAACTTCGCTGTCCCTTACAGATCCTCCCGGCTGAATAACCGAGGTCGCGCCGTATTTAATAATTTCGAGGAGTGTATCAGGAAAAGGGAAAAATGCATCGGAAGCGGCCACCGATCCTGTGAGATCAAGTCCGTGTTCCTGTGCTTTTATAGAAGCAATCTTTGCCGAATCGAGTCTCGACATTTGTCCCGCGCCTACAGCAAGCGTTGCACTATTCTTCACAAATACGATAGCATTAGACCTCGTGTGTTTGGATACTGTCCATGCAAAATTCAGATCATTCATCTCTTTATCACTTGGTTTCTTCTCAGTAATAACCTCAAGCTTTTCCTCATCTAATATAGCTCTGTCGGCATCCTGCGCTATAACGCCGCCGGGAATATTTTTAAAGTTGACTTTATCTTCCCGGACCGACTTTAGCTGCCTTAATAGTCTTCTATCTCTTTTCTTCCTTAATATCTCCAACGCTTCTTCCGTAAAAGAGGGGGCGCAAACAATCTCAAGAAAAATCTCATTCAGCTTCTGGGCTAATGCTGAATCAACTTCTTCGGTAAATACAACTATTCCGCCGAAAGCAGAAGCAGGATCACACCTTAACGCTTTAACATAAGCTTCATACGCATCTTTACCCTTTGCAGCTCCTGCCGGGTTCTGATGTTTTATTATTACACAGATTTTATCTCCAAGATCCTCCGCGAGTTCGGCAGCGGCTAACAGATCAAGTATGTTATTGTATGAAAGTTCTTTGCCATGCAGTACATTAAAATATTTATAAAAATCACCATAGATAGCTGCTTTCTGATGAGGATTTTCACCATATCTCAGATCCTTTTCTCTTCTGAAATTCACCCTTATATGAGAGTGAGGCAGAGAAAAACGATCCTCAAGGTAATTTGAAATATGGGTATCATAAAAAGCAGTATGAGAGAAAGCTTCGATCGATAATTTGAGCCGTGTATTATTAGTTACTTCGCCCATTTTTAATTCATCAAGAAATGAGTTATACTGCCCGGGATCTGTGAGTACTGAGACAAACTTATAATTCTTTGCAGCGGCTCTGATAAGACTTGGGCCGCCTATATCAATATTTTCAATAATTTCTTCGAGCGTTGCATCGGGATTTGATGCCGTCTGCACAAACGGGTAAAGATTAACACAGACAATATCTACCTGGTGAATTCCGTTCTCTTCTGCCTGTTTTTTATCCTTCGAATTATCCCTTCTCATAAGGATTCCACCGAAAATTTTGGGGTGAAGTGTTTTCACCCTACCATCAAATATTTCCGGGAATCCTGTCATCGAACTTATTTCTGTAACCTCGATATTCTCTGCAGACAGTTTTTTTGCGGTATTACCTGTAGCTATGATTCCATATCCCAGTTTTACCAGTTCCTTTGCAAAATCTACCACTCCGCTTTTATCGGAAACACTTATTAATGCTAATTTCTTCAAAATCCTTCTTCCGGTTATTATTCAGAGACTTCTATACGATTATGGACCATTCGGACTTTATTCTCAGCTATCATTTTTATCACCGATGGTAAAATCCTGTGCTCAATTCTTAGAACTCTTTCGGCAATTTCTTCCGGCGATCTAACATCCCTTATATCCACGCATTCCTGAGCAATTATTGTACCTGTATCATAAGCTTCATCGACAAAATGGACAGATGCCCCTGAGACTTTTGCGGACGAGTTATAAACGGCCTTATGCACGTTCATACCGTACATGCCTTTTCCTCCGAAAGATGGAAGAAGAGCGGGATGAATATTGATGATTTTTCCTTTGAAATTTCTTACTACATTATCGGGTATCAGCTTTAAGAAACCGGCTAAAACAATCAGATCGATATTAAGCTGAGATAAAAAAGTAGATAGGTCTTTGTAACTTATTAATCCGTCTTTGTCGCCAAGGCTGTATATCGGAACGGAATAATTTTTTGCAATTTCGAAAGCGCCGCACTCAATCTTATTGCTTATTACAGCTTTTATTTCGATCAGGCCTGCTAATTCCCGGGACTGTAAAATGGACAGAAGATTTGATCCTCTTCCCGAAACAAAAACAGCTAAATTCAACTCAATTACTTAATTAATATTATTGAAAATTACCGAAATAGTGAAAGATTGTCAATCAATATTGACTGGTATGTAATGAATTTCAGGAGATAGGCCGGGGTATTAATTTTTCAGCGAATCTTCCTGAAACGGATAAAGCAGATTCTTTAACCTGTTTTGATAATCGTAATTATTTTCGTCATCTGCTTTTTCAGCATACTGCTTGACTGCCTGCTGGTTGCCGAGCTTTTTATTTGCCCTTGCAAGGTAGTAATATGAAAAAGGAATTACCCATTTTTCATTCGAAGAGTCCAGGCTGATTACCTCGTCTGCAAGTTCAATTGATTCCTGGAAATTTCCCATATAATATGCTGCCTCGCTCTTATAAAGCAGCGCTTCTGCCTTCAGTTTTTCTGATTGTATTGCGGGAAAGACAGAGCTTACAGAATCGTATGCCATCTTATATTTTCCTGCTTCTACCATATTTGAAATATAAATAAGGCTCAGTTCTACCGGTGAAAGAGTCCTTTTTGCATAGAGTTCACCTTTTCTCTTTGCATAGATATCATCGTCAAGGTCCATATTTCCATTCTGAGCTTTCACAAAATATTTAACTGCATCCTCCCTTTTCCCACCGGCTTCTAAGCAAATTCCCAATCTGTAAGCTGCTATCCCGGTATAATCATTGTCTTCTGCATCTTGCAGGAAATGGAGATAATAAGTTTGGGCAGAATCGAGTCTATTATTTCTGAAATTTATATCCCCCTTCAGGAAAAAAGAAAATGAAATGATCTGATTAAACTGATGGTTGTTTTCTTTAATAACTTTATCAAGTAGTCTATTTGCCTCTGTCAGTTTCATTTGCTTCATCAGGAGAACGGCATATGAATAATTAAAAAGCAGATTCCCGGGATAATGTTTAACAAGTTTCTTTAAAATTGCCGCTGAGGATTCGTAATCAATCATAAAATCCATATCAATCTGGGCGAGATAATACTGGGCTTCTACTTTTGTATAAATTCCATTTTCAGCAGCGGTCTCAATGTATTTAACACCCAAATCTTTATCACCGCTTATTCCGACAAGGTTCAGTGCCCACTTGAAAGCCGAAGGAATCTGGGCAACAGCAAAATTATATAATCCCAGTCCAAGATAAGCATCCATCCTTTTGGGATTTATTTCAAGCACCTGTGAAAGAAATGATTCGGACTTTTTTGTTGCCCAGGCGGCATCCAGGTAATTCCCTGCCTTACCGAATGCGATTGCCCTGTAGCTATAATTTGCTCCCATTATATATAAAGCCATTTCACTCTTTTCATTTTCATTAAGTATCTCATCTCCTTTTTCGAGTGCCAGATCCGAGTATACCTCGAATGTATCCAGGTCGTTTTTATCTTTCCCGCCGAGATAATACCAGAGGTATATACTTGATTCAAAATGATAACCCCGGGGGTCATCGGGATATTTTTTAATCAAGCTTTTAAAAGTCTGCTCAGCCTGATCCCAGTTAAAGTTGTAGCATGCATCAAGGCCTTTAGAAATCTGACGTTCTATTTCCGACTGTCCGGATAACAATGAAGAGAAAAGTAGAATAAAACATAACGACAAAATTGATTTCATTGGAGTTATCGTATATAATTTTTTATAAGAAGAGGGTTACACATGTTCGGGAGCTGCAGATTTTTCATCCGAATAAATAATCGCAGCCTTTACAAACTCTCTGAAGAGAGGGTGTGCGTTTGTGGCTCTGGATTTTAGTTCAGGATGAAACTGGCAGCCTACAAACCATGGGTGATCGGGGATTTCAATCATTTCAACTAATTCTCTATCAGGAGAGAGCCCGCTGAATATCATACCGCAATCTGCAAGCCTGGATCTGAATTTGTTATTTACTTCGTACCGGTGCCTGTGTCTCTCGGAAATGAAACTTAC
>DATFVA010000142.1:0-3364 GCA_035260565.1 Ignavibacteriaceae bacterium
CAGGTTTATATTTATACCGTTCGAGAAACTGGAAGATACT
Source organism: Ignavibacteriaceae bacterium (assembly GCA_035260565.1). Lineage (GTDB taxonomy): Bacteria > Bacteroidota > Ignavibacteria > Ignavibacteriales > Ignavibacteriaceae > DATFVA01. Next base: position 41 of record DATFVA010000142.1, read on the forward strand.
TCCGGTTTTCTCAAGCTCATCGGAAATAAATTCTGCTTCATCAAGCAGTCTGTCCTTTTGTTTATTCCCGAAATGAAATAAAATTATATATACAAAGGCAGTTATAACCCAATAAGCCGGAAGAATATTCTCAAGGAACAGAATAAACATCAGTATATTTATCAGCGCAAGGACTATCATAATTCCGAACAGTATCTTAAAATACCCTGGCAGGACATCCTTCCGGGTTAATAATTTAAAAAGCATCTCCCCGTCGAAGTCTCTTTTAGTTGATAAAACAGAATTCAGTACAAGCTTATCCCTGAACCCTGAAAGCGGGATCAGATCCTTCACAAGATTTTGTCTCTTGATAACAGCGGGTAAATCCGGATCCCTTACCCTCAGCCACTGACGAAGCAGAGCCTTTGCCTGTTTTGAAGTACCTGTATTTATAAGCTGATGCAGCGATTCATCACCGGCCAGATTCAGATCCGTTTCAACCGGGTCGGGTCTGTTTGATACGTCCTCTTCACTATAGTTTATGGCAGGAATATTTTTCCAGTCAAGGTTCAGCCTTGCAAGGTTGGTGGACTTAATTTTTGTCCAGAGTTCCAATTTCTTAATGCCGTAATCGAGCCTGTTATGTAAATGAGCAATGATTGAGAAGGCTGCCAGGAAAACTGCGACGGAGATTAATGCTGCGGTACTTGAGAACAAGTAATATAAGATAAAGAAACTTACCACTTCGGCTACAAGGAGCGCCAGTCTGTAATTCGAGTAGATTCTGCTCAGACCCTTAAGGCGATTTCTCCGTGAATCCAGCTTTTTAATTATACCCGTAAGGTAATGGCTTCTTATATTATGATTTTCTTTAATTATCATCAATTTTCCAATAAACTGTCGCACTAGTTACGGATAGAATTTTTATCCCGGAAAAATGTAAAATTCCTTAGACATTATCCAACGTTTTAAGTAATTGATCATAACCAGCTGCTAATGTACCTGCCGCTCTGCGGCTGAGGAAAAGAATACATTTAACAGACCTTGCCTGAACAGATTAATAAGGATCATTCAAGCGATTCAGTTATTTTGGACAGATATGGGAAAGATATGCTTAAATCCTGATTTCCCCTCTCTCTTTTATTTTCTTTTATAAAAATTTAACATATATTATTTATCCCCTTTAGTTTACAAAAAGTTATCAAAGCGATAATATGAAATTATTAGAGCGCGATTGTTATCTGAATGAATTAGAAGATTTATTAAATAGCCTGCCCTCGGATGACGGCGGATATATTGTATCAATTTCGGGTGAGGCAGGCATTGGTAAAACATCACTGATCAATGCGTTTAAAAATCTAGTTAAAACCCGTGTGGATTTTTTAGCCGGCATTTGTGATAATCTTTATACACCAAGACCTCTCGCTCCGGTGTACGATTTTGCTGAGCAGATAAATAGCGATATAATTAATCAACTTGATTCAGGAATTCAACGTCCTTCAATATTTTCAAACCTGATTAAGGAAATCAGACTTCATACTCCCTGCATTATTGTGATTGAAGATGTTCACTGGGCAGATGATTCAACCTTTGATCTCATAAAATTTTTAGGCAGAAGAATTAATACCCTTAATGTTTTATTTATAATTACATACCGTGATGATGAAATCAAACCTAACCATCAATTAAAGTCAGTTTTAAATAATCTGCCTTCAGGACATTTAAAAAGGATGAACCTCAGTCCTTTGTCTGAAAAAGCTGTCAAATCTCTGGCATTAAGCTTTGGGAGAGAGGATATAAATCTGTACAGCAAAACAGGCGGTAACCCGTTACTGGTCACTGAAGTATTAACAAATACGGGAACTGAAACCCCGCCGACAATAAAAGAGTTAATGAGCTACAAAATGAATCTGTTATCTTCAGGTTCCCGTTCAGTTGTTGAGATGATTTCAATCATTCCGGGCAAAGTTGAGAATTGGCTGGCCAAAATACTCATCAAAGATTATAACCTGATGGATGATCCGTTCAAATTCGGAATTTTGAAAATGGATAATGATGCCATCATATTCAAACACGAACTTATAAGAATAGCTATAGAGGATTCACTATTTGAAACGAAGAGAATTGAATTTAATTCTCTTGTGCTGAGTATATTACTGGAACAAAAAGACAAAGATCATTTGCTGGCAAGAATTATTCATCACGCAGCAAACGCAAAGGATATTGATACAATAATTGAATATGCACCCAGGGCTGCAGTACAAGCTTCAAATCTCGGGGCGCATAAACAGGCAGCCAAACATTATTTAACCGCACTTAATTTTTCACATAATATTTCAAAAGAAGAAAAGCTGAAACTGCTTCGGGGAAGAGCCCATGAATGTAATTTAACCGGGCAGGTTGAAGAAGGTGTAAAAGCCTGCGAATTAATACTGGAAATTTTAAAAGAATCCCCTGATCCCCATTTTGAAGGAGAAATCTACAGAGTCTTATCTAAATTTATGTGGGATGCCGGAGAAGATATTCTGGTTGAGAAATATCTGAATAAATCCGTTATGATTTTGGAGAAATTGTCTCCCAGCAAACAACTGGCCATGGCTTACAGTAATTTATCGTCGATATATTCACACAGAAACAATTCAGAGATGGCTTTAGTATTCGGAGAAAAAGCAATAGGGTTAGCCGGAATTACTAACGACCTTGAAACCAAAATACATTCTTTGAATAATTTTGGTGTATGTAAAATGCGTGACGGTATAGATTCCGGTGAAGAGTATTTAAAGGAAAGTCTCCGGCTCTCTCTTGAAAATAATTTTTATGAACATGCCGGAAGAGCGTATGTTAACCTTGGAGCTAAATATCTGTGGCAAAGAAATTTAACGGAAGCGGAAAAATATTTAGCCACGGGACTGGAGTACTGCATTGAAAAAGATCTGGATAGCCTTGGCGGCTGTATGGCCGGTGATTATGCCAAAGCGAAATTATTTTCAGGCGACTGGGATGATGCAGCGGAATTATCAAATTATATCTTTAAAAGCGGAGATGTACCGGCAGCTAATAAGGTTTACCCTTTATGCGTAATAGGTCAAATCAGGACAAGACGTATGGATCCCGGAGCATTAAAACTTCTGGATGAAGCAGATTATTGGGCACTGAAGGTAGGGGAAATTGACAGGATCGTAACGGTCAAAGCTGCAAAAGCTGAATATTTTTGGCTGCAGAATAAATCAGATAATATTATTGATGAATTAGAAAAGATTTATAAAAGCCTTGTAAAGAGTAGTAATCACTGGGCAATTGGTGAAATTGCTTACTGGTTGTGGAAGTCAGGAAAACTAACAGAAA
>DATFVA010000143.1:0-6066 GCA_035260565.1 Ignavibacteriaceae bacterium
GCCTAGTTTGCTAAGCGCTACTGCTGGAAGTTAGCTAACAGAAAGTTTAATAAAAAATCCCCATTTAGATGGGGATTTTTTATTTTACGCTCCGCGAGCATCCGGCGGCTGCCGGAGAACCTGCAACCCTCCGGTTAATCCGGCGGCTGCCGGACTCCACCATTGAGCAAAATCTTTCTTATGTACTCCCTGCCTTTATGCGACTTTAATTCTTTCTCCCTTTTCATTGCTTCTGACCTGGTTTGGAATTCTTCATAGTACACCATTTTCCAGGGCAGATATCTACTGGTATATTTCGATAATCCTTCATTATGCTCTCTTAGTCGTATTTCCAGATTATTTGTTTGACCAATATAGATTTTATCGAATCTATCGGAGTATAGTACGTAGGTATAAAACATTTTTAACTCCCTTTTTGATCTCCCTTATTTTTGAACTATAAAAAGCTCTCAAATTTTTTAAGGGCCTAGTTTGCTAAGCGCTACTGCTGGAAGTTAGCTAACAGAAAGTTTAATAAAAAATCCCCATTTAATGGGGATTATTTATTTTAAGCTCCGCGAGCAGTCCGGCGGTTGCCGGAGAACCTGCATCCCGATTCCATCGGGATAACAGCCGGATGCTACAGGAAATATTCTCTTCTTACCAATCTTTCTATCATTTAATTATCTGTCGCGAATCCATATCCTTTTCATCATATACAACGGGAATTTTAATCATACTTCCGGTAGCTATTCCAAAAAAACCGCCAAAGAGACCTCCAATTATACCTCCACCCGGGTTACGAAGATCAAGCATTCCTTCTTCCGTGGCAATAATGCCGGTCCGAGAACAGCCCCAAGGTATGCTCCGCCGTATATTCCTAATAACCCCATAAAAACCGTGACTATAGTATTACTTTTATAATATGTTATAGTTTTCAAATTAGAATAGTTCAATTCAGCAAAATCTTCTTCCGGCTCCTCCCCCAAAGCCCGGAAAAAGGCTTGACAAAAAGCTGAATTGGTTTTATGTTTGGATTCCTTTTTTAAAGGATATTATTCCGCGATAGCTCAATGGTGGAGCATCCGGCTGTTAACCGGAGGGTTGCAGGTTCGAGTCCTGCTCGCGGAGCCAATCGAGCCCTTATCGTCTAAAGGCTTTTTATATCTAAAATCTTGTGGGGCAAAAATGGGTTACTGGTTGTACATTCTCAAATCCAAATCAGCTGATAAATATTACATTGGTATTTCTCAAAATCCTGAAAGAAGAGTCTGCTATCACAATACATTAGAGAAAGGCTTTACATCCAGATATCGACCCTGGCAAATCGTATTCACAAAGGAATACGATGGAAAATACTCTTCTTCGAGCTGAAGAGATACCAGAAAAAAAATTAGACTGCTAATAGAGTTTTGGTGTTTCATATTCTAATTAAAATCTTTGCTTAAAAATAGAATTTAGAAAGTTCAGGATTTTGAAAAATATTTCCGTATTGATATATCCAAAAATTAGTTATTGATGCTAAGCGGTCAGGCTGAATGCAAATACGATTCCAATCAGGGTTATACCGAGTAACAGCCAGACAATATAATCCCCTACTAATCCGCTATGCACTGATTTTAATTTCAACAGAGCGGGATTAAATAATTTTCCGGAAAGATTCAGAACCTTTATAGGTATATATTTTCTGAATAGTGAAAAAAAACTAACTGCAATTATTCCAATTACCGAAATTATACCGGAAAGAAAATTGGTTTTAATTGGATGAGTTATAATAGTTATTTCCGGAAGCGGCTTATTAAATACAAGGGACTGATACCATTCCCTACTTTGAAATTCATTGAATGATATATCAAGTTGAGGATTAAACTGAAGATAGACTCCCGTGACGAGAGCAAAAAGTAATAGGAATACAATAGGGGACGTCATCACAGCAGGTATAGCCAGTATATTTTCAGTTTCCTTTTCTTCATCCTCTTCTTCTTCAGATTTTTCGCTCTTACTCACACTCCGGCTGCCCCAGCCTAAAAATATCCGGCCGGACGCCCTTAACATTGCGCCTCCGGTTATAATCGATTCATACAGAAAGAGAAAAATTATCCATCCATATCCCGCAGTTCTCACAGATTCTTCTATTATACTTTTAGCTGTTAGTGCCCCAAAAATCGGCAGCCCGGTTAATGCCAGTGCGGACAATGTGAATAATATCCCTACGAATGGCATTCTTTTCCCTTTACCGGTCAATTCTATTTCGTCAGTACTGCCGAACCTGTTTAGAAGGATGCCAGTGCACATGAATAAAGAGGATTTCAGAGCGCCGTGCACCAGAATGAAGATCACCACTCCTTTTAATCCATCCGGATTGAATGCAGAAATCCCGATCAAAATTATCCCCATATTGCTTATAGTTGAAAATGCAAGCATTCTTTTCAATGCACTCTCAGCATAACACATTATACTGCCGATGAATATTGTTAAAGAGCCTACAGTAAACAAAACAGCTGAAAAAATATGGATATACGGTGAAGCTACTCCCGAGAATACCGTCCAGTAAATTCTGGCTATTCCATATATTGCTAACTGCGACATAATACCGGAAAAAAGAATTAAAACAGGCGTAGGACCGACTGTATGAGCATCGGCTCCTGCAAAATGAAAAGGTACCAGGGCAGCTTTTACAAAGAATCCCGCAGTTATTAAAATAAATGATCCTGCAATCAGAGCATCCATTTGCTGCCCTGCCAGGGTATTTCCGGCCTGTGCAAGATTTAATGCGCCGGTTCTTGAATAGATAAATGCTATGCCGAACAAAATAAGCGAACCGCCTATGCTGTTAGTAACAGCAAAATTCAAAGCTCCCTGCAATTGGCCCGGACCCTCATTTTTATACCCGGCAAGAGAATAGGCTGCTACGCTCATTAATTCAAAAAACACAAAAAGATTAAAAAGATCGCCGGTCAGGCAGAAACCTGTCATCCCACCAAGGAACAAAAGCATTAGAGAATGATATAAATTTTTAACCGTATCAAAATATTTCCATGAATAAATGAACGCTAAGGCGGTCAGCAGAGAGGCAAATGAAGCAAAAAGGGTACCCATCTTATCAATGACGAACGTTATTCCAAATGCAGTATTGTTTACCGGAAAATGATTTCCGAACCAGTAAGCCAAAGGAGAATTAAAGAATAATATGAGGCAGATTGCCATAACAGTTAATGAACTTAAAATTGCAGCAAGGTCGATTAAGGGTCTGCGAAGCGAATTTCCTACTCCCATAAATACCGCGGCGGTAAGAAGCGGAATTATTACGGGCAGCGGCGGCAGAAAATTCATCCTTTCATCGCTGATAATTTATGAGGATCGAGCGTATTAAACTGTTTATGAGCCTGGATAGCGATTGCGAGAAGCAGAGCAATTACAACAGCTCCAACAACTACATCGGTTAAAGTTAGAGCCTGTACTACAGGATCAACTGCTTTTGCATCTTCCGGAAGATTTTTGAATACTGGTGCTGCTGCGTTTGTTCTGTATCCTATCATAATCAGAAGCAGGCAGGTTGATGATTGAATTACCGTAAGGCAGTTTACGAGGTGTATTAAATTTCGGCTTCTCACTATTCCATATAGTCCGATAACAAAAAGCCATATCGTCACAAGGTACGGAATTGAATTCATTTCTTTTTACTTCCTCTTCTTACTATTGCTCTCGTTTCTCTTAATAGGATTGTCTGTTCCAGGAATTCATTGGCTAGTAATATTATCCCACCTGAGACGGCCAGACCTACGAAAATATTTAAAAGTAAAATTATTCCTCCAGATAGGTACGAGCCTTTTACACCATACGGCAAGAAATTATACAGAAAAGAATCCCCACGGAAAAAAGCATAAATTCCTGTCAATATAAATCCTGATAAACCCACAGTTTCAATTTTCTCCAGTTTCTTTAATGAAACAATAGAGCTGAATCGTTTATAATCCGAGGCTAAATAAATCAGTATTACAGCGGAAGCAATTATAACTCCGCCCTGGAAACCGCCTCCGGGAGTTAAATGTGCATGCAGAACCATATATGCCCCGAATAAGAATATAAAGCCGGGGTACATTAATCCAAACACTTTAACGGCATCACTGGTATCGGGAGACGTCCTGCCGGGCAGATCTTCCTCAGGAATTTCTTCTTCTTCTATATGTCTCCTCCTCAGGAGAAGAGAAATTCCTGCTATGGAAGCAAATAAAATAAATTCTTCTCCCATTGTATCGACTGCACGGTAATCAAATGCTACGGTTGAGACAACATTCGTTGCTGCCCTTTCGGTTACAGCAATTTTATTTAGCGTTACGCCATATATGCCATTGTATTCTCCGAATTTATTAAGACCCTTTACTGCCTGGAATATCAAAAAGCAAAAAGCTGCAGCAATTACTATAAAAACCCATTTGCTAAAAGCCGGCTTCATTTCTGTTTTTTATTCCTTAAGTTTTCGATGGTATACGACTTCACCTTAGCCAGTGCAAGCAATATCATCAAAGGAATAACAACCGCACCGACAACCATTTCAGAGAGTGCAACTTCAGGGGCCTTTAAAGCGATGAAATAAATTGACAGCAGCATTCCATAAAAGCTTAGAATTATCGATTGCCTGACAGGGCTGTGCATAAAGACAGCAGCTGTACCAAAAACTGCTATCATTATCAAAATTATATTTTGAAAAATTATCATTTTTTCTTTCTTTTTTTTGATACATCCCACTGCTGCCATATTCCATAAACCCTTATTCTTTTTGCTCTTGATGCAGCATGACTTAATACAGGACCATACATAACGATAAATAATGCGAATAATATTGATTTAATTCCTGCCGATGAAAAACCTTCCTGAAACAAAATGGAAAAGGATATTAAAAATGTGCCTAAGGTAGAGGCGGGCCCGAGATAATGAATCCTGGCATAGGTAGATGGAATTAATATCATAGCTGCGGAGCACAAGAGAATAATCAGGATGCCCAGAGACAAAGATATTAAAGTAAACCAGTTCATTACAGCCACTTTTCTAAAAACCTGATATAAATGAGAGTCCCCGGAAAGGAGATTATTACAAGGCAAAGAGCCGAATCAAAAAATATATCATTATGAAAACCTTCCGCCAGTAATAGAATTATTATTGAAGAAACCACATTGCCAAGCTGTAAAGCCGTCACTCTGTTCATTAAATTGCCTTTGAGGCACATAATACCGCAGACAAATAGCCCGCCGGAAAGCAGGATGGCAGCATCAATCCAGATATTCATATAGGCAGTTCTTTCTTTTGAGGATGAGTAACCAGTTCGTGAATTAAAATTTTTTTGCTGCTTTTATCTATTCCGACAACATAAGTGTTGGGAACAAGCGAAATCCCATAAGTATAAGCAGCACATATCGCATCAGCTTTCGGATGTCTTTCGGAGATATTAAAGTCCATGACTTTAAAATTTCCTCTTATTTTTATGTTTTGAAGGACCCTTTCGAAGATCAGGGCTTTCAGTACCAGATAGTTATCTTTGAGCAGTTTAACCGGAATCCGGATGAAAGTTGAATTAAAATGAAAATTTTCAGGATGTAAGAACGGAAGGCTTTCAGCACGAATTAAAAACTGAAGTAAAGCCGGAATAATTGCTGCACCAATACCAAATAATAATTCGGAGAGATCTTTTATTCCTGTCAGCATGATCCAGAATACCGAACAAGTAAACCACCAGGCAACGAAGGATAAAACCCCTTCTTTTCTCTCAAAGGTTCCGGGTTTTTTCCTACCGGCATTTCTATTATTATCGTTTTTACTGTTCATAACCGCGGTTAATTATTAGAATGTATTTAAATATAAAGGTGGTAAACAACTATGATGATGATAACAGAAAGAGGACAGGCAGTTCAGGAGTTCTGAAGAAGGCGAATGAAAACAGGCTTTACTGATAAACCGGATCCGGAGTAATATTTCTGCTGCAAGATTGTCTGCATTAAGCTTATGATATGTTCTTTGGCGGTTTCACTTCCATTGATCAGTTCTTTTACTTTTTGCCCAATAGATTATAAACTGAAATTTCTATTGATT
>DATFVA010000144.1:0-6618 GCA_035260565.1 Ignavibacteriaceae bacterium
TCTCTTTCTTATTCTAAAATCTAAAACTGCAGCGGGCAAGAATTATTCCATCGGATCGCCGCTACGAATATTGCAGTCTCTATTTCCCGAATTCCTTAACCTCTTTCAGCTTCTTATTTTCTGATCCTCCCATCTCCGAGATGGTAGAAATTGGTTTAGAGAGGATGGAGGATTCATGGGATGATTAATAGTATCCTCAGTCAGATTTTTGTTTTTTTGGTCAAGATATTTTAATGAACTCTATAAATTATTGATTTACTTATTTTCGGTGACTTCGATATCCCGCAGAGCCGGAAAATAAATAGATAACTGAGCGGGATTTCGAAGACTCAACATCCCGCCCCCCAATGATATCAAGCATGGGGCGGGACACTCAGCCACCGCTATACGTTACTCTGCCTATCTAAGGTTGTTTTTGGTTGTCGGCTATGCCGCGCTAAGATTGATCGGATGAATGGATGATTACTGAGGAGGGTAAATGAGAATTTTAGAACTCACAGGAATCCGCAATGACTATACAGAATAATTGGTTAAATTAGAAATAAAAATAATTATAAATAAAAAAATTGGATATCAGGGGTGAACAAAACATGATAACATTCGGATTGATTGATGATCTCCAGGATTTATTGAAGAATGATAACCTGACTTCTGTAAAGGGACAGATACAGAAAATCATTTCAGATATAAACCTTTTCGATAATGAATTGGTAATTCAATCTAATGGTGATGCGGATAAGATCTCAAAACCCTACCTTATAAAAGAACTCAGCCAGATATTTGAAACTCATACTATTGAGAGGACGCGATATTACATTAAGAGACTTATAAAGAGCTTGTCGCAGAGAAAAGAAGGAAAAATTAATGATATAAACCTGAACAGGTGGAAGGAATATGATGATCTTTTAACCGACAGCCTCTGGATACTTGATAAGAGAGACCGTACCGGCGCACATACAGCCGGGTACTGGGGTAATTTCATTCCACAGATACCGAACCAGTTTTTAAGAAGGTATACAAAAAAGGGAGAATGGGTGCTGGACCCTTTCCTTGGAAGCGGAACTACGCTGATTGAATGCAGACGGCTCGGAAGGAACGGCATAGGTGTTGAACTTCAGCCGGAAGTAGTTAAGCTGGCAAAGGGTATACTGAGCCGGGAAAAAAACCCGTATAAAGTAAAAACTGAGATTATTAACGGGGACAGTACAGAATACAAATTCAAAACTGAAATTAAGAAGCACAAATGTGAGTCGGTCCAGTTTTTGTTAATGCATCCGCCTTACTGGGATATTATTAAATTCAGTGAAAGAAAAACCGACCTCTCTAATGCAGAATCGGTAGATGAGTTTTTAAAGATGTTCGGAAAAATAATTGACGGCACTTACCCTGTACTGGATAACGGCAGGTTTGCAGCAGTGATAATAGGAGATAAATACTGCTCCGGCGAATGGATCCCGCTGGGTTTCTATACGATGCAGGAAATGATTAAACGCGGATACAAACTGAAATCGACAATAATTAAAAATTATGACAAGACTACTGCAAAAAGAAACCAGAAAGAATTATGGCGTTACCGTGCACTGGCAGGAGGATTTTATATCTTCAAACATGAATACATTTTTCTTTTCCAGAAGCAGTAACGCGGCCCCGGTTTCCCGCGACGATCAGGCAATAGGATTATATAAATGAATATCGAGCTCCCGGTAATCGAAACAGAGCTAAAGAAAAGACTTAAGTATCCCTATAAATGGGGAAGAAAACAGAACGACCGTTACGATAAACTTACAAATTTTGTTTACAGCGAACCCCTCTTTGAAAATGTTTTAGCTGAAATAAAAAAAAGATTCAGCAGCGATCGTGAAAATGAAAATATTTCAAACTATGCCTTAAACCGGTGGTATAACTTCTGGTCGGCCTATGCAGTTGAGAAGATTTTCTGCACAATGCCGAATGTTACTCCAGCAATCGATGAAAAGGACCGGCTTGTCGATTTCACAATACAGGGTGCAAAATTCGATCATAAAACATCCGTATTTCCCAGGAATTTCCCTTACACTCTGGATGAAGCAATCAAGAGAACGGACGAACTTATAAAGTGGCTCTACAAGAATCAATCTCAGCAGCAGAGGAAACATTTAAAGAACAGGCTGATTATCGTACTTTATTCAGATGACGGAGATCACTGGAAACTTAAATCTGAAATCACCTGGCTGAAATCTGTAATTGAAAGGTATATGCTTGGATTTAATCCCCACTATCTTCTAAAATTCTCTTTTGAGCCGGGACTAACTATAATCTCGGATGTCATCTGGGCTATCCGGAAAATGCATTCCTGAACTCAGATTCCTTAAATTCCTCAAAGCTTTATCATTCGATGACATTAAATAAAATGTTATATTGATTTATCCATTCTCTGACAGGAATTCAAGTGAGTGAAAATTTCATAGTTGGTTTATCAGCCATTATTGTATCAGGCGTTTTCGCACAGTGGATTGCCTGGAAATTCAGGTTTCCGTCAATACTGCTCCTATTGATTTGCGGATTTATAGTAGGACCCGTGACAGGATTCATTCGTCCTGATTCATTTTTCGGTGAGCTTCTGTTTCCTTTTGTTTCAATTTCGGTGGCCATAATACTTTTTGAGGGAGGACTCAATTTAAAGTTTTCCGAGTTGAAGGTGGGCGGATTGGTGGTAAGGAACCTTATTACAACCGGAATATTGGTAGCCTGGATCCTGACAACCTTCGGGGCTTATTTTATCCTCGATTTCTCTCTGCCTCTTTCTGTTTTATTCGGGGCAATACTTGTGGTTACGGGTCCTACCGTAATACTTCCGATCCTGCGCCATGTAAAACCGAGGGGACAGATAAACCCGATATTAAAATGGGAAGGGATAGTAAATGACCCTATAGGAGCGTTGATGGCGATCCTTGTATTTGAAGCCGTATTTGCACCGGGAGTTACAGAAGCAACATTACAGGTAGGATTTGCTATTTTGAAATCAGTCGTTATCAGCAGCTCTATTGGACTCCTTGGCGGTTACTTAATTGCTCTTCTCATTAAGAAAGATCATATACCTGATTTTCTGCAGAACCCTGCCAGTCTTACAATGGTTATCCTGATTTTCACATCTTCTAACCTGATCCAGGAAGAAAGCGGCTTATTTGCAGTTACGATCATGGGAGTTTATTTAGCAAACCAGAAAAAGATAAATGTAAAACATATTATAGAGTTTAAGGAAAATTTAAGAACACTTTTAATCTCAGTTTTATTCATTGTACTTGCAGCCAGACTGAACCCGGCGGACTTGAATGAATTAAATATCAGCAGCTTTATTTTTGTTCTGGTATTGATTCTGTTAATACGCCCAGCTTCTGTGTTTATTTCTTCTATCGGCACGAAGATCACCTGGAAGGAGAAATTGTTTCTTTCAATGATGGCACCGCGCGGAATTGTTGCGGCTGCAGTTGCTTCCGTATTTTCTATCGAGTTATTAAACCTCGGGATAGATGAAGGGTCAAGGCTTGTGCCCGAAATGTTTCTTGTTATTGTAACCACAATTACTATCTATGGACTCAGTGCTGTACCCCTGGCCAACTGGCTGGGACTTTCGAATCTCAATCCCCAGGGATGTCTTATTCTCGGAGCCCATTCATTTGCAAGAGAGATTGCTTCGGTTTTAAGGGACAATGGATACAGGGTGCTGCTGGTAGATACAAACAGGCACAATATTTCCGAGGCAAGGATGGAAGGATTCGAAGCTCACCAGGGAAGTGCAAATTCGAAAAGCTTTTATGATGAAACTGAATTGACCGGATTAGGGAAACTGCTGGCGCTTACACCGAATGCCGAAGTTAATTCCCTGGCGGCATTACATCTTTCCAGAATATTAGGGGGGAATAATGTATACCAGTTAACTGTGGAGGAAAGAGAAGAAGAACAGGGGAAAGCAGTATCGGAGGAACTAAGAGGTAAAATTCTTTTCGGAACGAATTATTCTTATTATTATCTTTTGAGAAGGTTTAATCAGAATTCAAAAATTAAATCAACGCCGATTACAGAAGAATATAATTATGAAAGATTTCTTGGTGAAAACGGCGGGGATGAAGTCGTACCAATGTTCCTGATCAGTAAAGATAAAAATCTCTTCGTTTATACTTCGGAAAGCAAGCCCGAGCCTAAGCCGGGACAAACATTGATAAGCCTTGTTCCGAAAGATAGTCCCGTTCAAAAAAGAAAAGAAGCAGAATTATTGGAAAGGAAAGAATGATAAAATTTCTTCCGCTCGGGGGAGCCGGTGAAATAGGGGCAAACTGCTATTACCTGAATATAGCCGGCACGGGAATAATAATTGATTGCGGAATGCACCCTCAGAAAACGGGAAGAGAAGCCCTGCCCGACTTCAGGTTAATATACCAGCGGGATGTTGACTACGTATTAATTTCACATGCTCACCAGGATCACTTAAGCGGACTGCCGTTCCTCGTACAGCAGCACCCTTATATAAGAATAATTACGACACCGCAGACGAGGGCTCTGGCGGAACTAACTCTTCATGACGCTGTATCAATTTTGTCCCGGCAGATTTCAGAGGATGAAATGAAAATTTATTCCCACCAGGAAATCGATCTGCTGATTCAATCTATTGAATACAGGGCTATTGGTGAGGAGTTCGAATTAAAGGGCTACAATCACAATGATGGAGACTCCATAAAGGTTACTTTTCATGATGCAGGACATATACTCGGTTCAGCTTCCATATTAATTGAACACAGTGGATATAAAATTTTCTATTCGGGTGATATAAATCTAAAATCGCAATCGTGGATGCAGGGTGCTGTACTCCCAAAAATAAAAACCGGTACACTTCTTTTGGAAACAACCTACGGAGCGACAGACTCATCAACAATTAATAGCTGGACTAAAGAATCGGAAAGATTAGCTGTTGAAGCAAATAAGATAATCAATCAAGGGGGGTCAATCCTGATTCCGGTTTTTTCTCTCGGCAAAATGCAGGAGATGCTGAAAACAATCTGGCAGCTGATGGAAAAGGGAAAAATTGCAAGGTCAGATATTTATACAGGCGGGATCTCAAGGAAGATCAGTCGTGCATATGATTACAACCGGTTTGTAGTAAACCCGGATGATGCTGAGTTCGAGCTGAGTGAAATACCTCAGCAAGATTTATATGAAATAGAAGACCCGGGAGTGTTTTTTAAGCACCCCTGCATTGTACTTGCATCCAGCGGCATGATGGTTGAAGGAACCGCCTCATACAGACTTGCACAAAGGTGGCTTAAACAGGACAAATCAGCCATCTTCACCGTCGGTTATATGGAAAAAGAAACCCCTGGTTTTGTAGTATCGACTGCAGAAAGGGGAATGAAAATCAGGTTATCAAAACTGAGCGAAGAGTCGGAAGTAAAATGCACAATTAAACGTTTCAGGTTTTCGGCACATTCTTTAAGAGAGGATCTGCTGAAAGTTGTGGAAAAGCTGAATCCTGAAAACGTAATTCTGATTCATGGAGATCCGCCTGCAATAGACTGGGTAGGGGCTTCAATTTTGAAAAGAGATAAAAAGCGAAAAGTATACGCCGCAGAAACGGGGAAAGAGATAAATATAATTGAGGAATCATTATCATCTAATCCCCTCCCCTAAAGCCTCTGACAATTTGGCGGAGTGTTGGGGAAATAGGCTAACTTTTTTCCATCTTAAGCCCCGTCTTAAAAAATATAATTGTATATGTAAATCCAATTCTCTAATTTAATATTGCTCTAACTTCTGAGTTTCGATAAGGCGAGAACACTTTAGAAGGGACATTCCGATGAAAACAATTATTCTCCTCTTAATTCTGTTAAGCACAGTATCCTCTGCACAATATTCAGATACCACAGGCACAAAACCCGTCCAGTACAGAAGAGGCATTCCATTACAGGAAGGTTATCAATCATACAGTGAAAAGTATGCGGGTACAAATCTCATCGAAGAAAAAAGAAGATTATTTCCACTTGAAAGCACAGGAGTTTGGACAGAATTGAACCCGAAAGTACCGAGAGTGGATTATATAGGACTTCATTTTGTGAACAAAGATACCGGCTGGGCTTGCGGATTATATGGAGCATTTATAAAGTCAACCAATGGCGGAGAAAGCTGGCAGACTATTGAGACACAAACAAGTGAAATTCTGCTGAAGGTTCATAGCTTCAATGGTGAGATAGTAATGGCTGTCGGACATAATGGATTAATCCTTCGCTCAACGGATGGCGGAGAGACTTTTAATATATTATCAGGTATAACAACAGAAGAGTTGTGGGGAGTAAGAATGCTGAATGATACACTGGGCTGGATATGCGGAAGAAACCAGACTCTGCTTAAGACAACAGATGCGGGATTAAACTGGGAGAGCGTAATTACAGGATATAATTATGACTACTGGTCCTTCGATTTCCTTGATCAAAATTATTGGATAATTGCCTGCAGTCAAGGGAAAGTATTGAAGACAATTGATGGAGGTTTAAGCTGGACACAATACCAGGCTGGAAATATTGAGGATTTATATACGATAGATACAATAGATTCACTGCACATTGCAGCAGCAGGCTATTTGGGTAAAAC